>JBEKTV010000143.1:0-4066 GCA_049515675.1 Gammaproteobacteria bacterium
TACAAGCGGCCTGCAATTGAGGCGCAACTGCTTGCGCATAAAAAGCGGCAAGATCTGGATGATTGAGATTTTCTAAGGTCGCTGGAATTTTTGGTGGCATTTTTATTTTCGCTTGCTTTAACTGTTTAAGCCAACAGTTTGATTATTACTTTCATTATATCGTTGTATTTGTAATAGCTTTAATTCTAATTGCTTTATACTATATCGTGCTAATTTCTTTTCGAGATTACCAATTTGTTCCATTGTGGCCGTTTTAGTTTCTTCATCAATATTGTTTTTCATGTTCAAAGTCGCCCGCATTTTGCTAATTAATTCACGTTTGATATCTTCAAATGATCGGTAAGAATAACAAGTTGTTACTTCATATGGATAACCAATGGTAATCCCCGTTTCGGTATTTAGATCAGAGTCCATAGTGCTATGTTGCATTGCGCTTGTCATTGCTTCTAAATATCTTTCTAATTTATGATCATAAGGTCCATCAATTGTAATAATTGTCCATAATGTTGCAGGAGCAAGAACAGCATTTTGGATTAAATTCGCTATAAATATTACGATCCCCATCATGACACTAAAAGCATATTCATCTCTCTTCCAAGAAATAGTGCCATTATACAAATAATACGTTTGTCCAACAGCAGTGCTTCTTAAAAAGAAAAAAGGAATTAGATCATATCGGTTGATAATTCTGAATGTGGTTGATTGAAAATTTGCATTATATCTTTGCGCTAATGCTTCATTCATAAATTTTAATGGGCCAAATGTATAAACGACTACATCCTTATACGAGGGATCTAGCTTCAAGCGCATATACTCTGCCAATGACCCTCCAGTAGAATGCCCTGTAATCCAAATATTACGAGGATTACCTCTTAATTGGATAGAAACTAATGTACTTTCTATGCCTCGCGTCGAAGCGGGTTGGTCAGATTCATACATTGGCGGTTCAGTCGAGTCTACTGTACAACAAGCGCATACACATCCCCCGATTTTTTCATAAATTTTATCTATACCATTGAAAATATTCCGTCCAACTTTCGCTAACGAATGATTATCAGGCGTATATTGATTTTCATCATGCCATAGTAATTCTACCATTTCATCGATGGCAGGAAATATTTTTTCTGGTGAATGATTATTTAAACGATGGGTATGGGTGGGAAACATTTCAATACAAGGACCACCTTTAAAACTAATGATGATATCCGTCTTATTCGCAAAAATAATGGCTTGTATGCCAAATCCATTGAAATCTCGTTTAATGATCTGACAACAATTAAACTCCCATTGCC
This sequence comes from Gammaproteobacteria bacterium, assembly GCA_049515675.1. GTDB lineage: Bacteria > Pseudomonadota > Gammaproteobacteria > JABCZS01 > JABCZS01 > JABCZS01. Next base: position 1,293 of record JBEKTV010000143.1, read on the forward strand.
GCGCAGCATCATATATTTTCATCGCATCACTTTCATAGGCAAGCCCAGCTATTTTTGCTAGGTTATGGGCATTTCTAATACTAAAATAATTGGGAGCAGGATAAGGCGACCTACCCGTTAATCGATTATCAACGGCTGTTTCTTCTTTTGGAATGAATATAAGTTTTGGCATTGTATAATGCTATATAATTAAGGGGAGGAAGGCAAACAACTAGTCAGGCTCGCCCCAAAAATTATCAAGCTCCTCGATGGATGATGTTAAAAGCAGTGTGTAGTGCTGTTGTTGAATAATGACAGCGTCATGTCTGTTCCTGGTGATTGTATCTCTTTACTTTTTTCATCACGATATAATATTCTTTGTTGCTTTATCCAGCGCATGCTTAACAGCGTGTGTCTTGTGTTTTCGTCTAAAACTTGCAAATCACCGGCTAGGTGAAGACAAATATTTAGAATAATAGCATTATTAAACATGCGTCCTACTCGTGTCGAAGCAAAAACTAAAACTTGATTAACAGCATGGTTCAACCTGATGATTGCTCTAGGTATAGGATTTTGATATTTGGCTTGAATGCCATGATCAAGAGCGATAACCGTTGCAAACTGTGGGTGAGCGATGATTTTACGAATTAATGATTCTGTTAATTGATTAGCATTTGCTATTTCATTGAAAGTATAAATTAAAATATTAAGTAATTTTTTATTCTGCGCAATTTGATGAGGATTATCGCTGATTTGATGATCAAAATAATCTACTACGGTTTTAATGTTTGATAAATTTAATTGATGATTATTACGAAATATTTCTAAAATCTTTACTATTTCATTGATGTACATTATATGTTGTATCATTTTTTCAAAATGTAATTGATTAATATTAATATCCCCTGCTATTAGCAGGTGGAATAGTTTAATGATTTGCTCAGCATGCTGAACGTTACTCTTTAAAAATTTTAATATGTTTTGCGCAAATTCCATTTTGTCTTCTGATAAATTAAGCGATCTAATGGTTAATGGAAACTCACGGATTGCAATTAATCCTTTTGCGTAGTCATCTGCACAAGAAATATTTAAAATCAATTCTTCCTGATGATTAAATAATAATTGATGCTCTTTTAAAATCACCATCCCTTTTGCAAGTTTGTCGGCGTATACAATATGTGCGATTAACTGCCGAAAGTTTTGGGCTGTAAACCTTTGCTGTCTGTCTTCTATTTCACTTTCAAATTCATTTTCATAGCCTAAAAAAATTTCAAGCCCAATGGTTAACTTTCCCGCATGCTGAATATTAGTAAAAATAGCCTCTAGATGCGTGGGAATATCAAGACGCATATCCAACATCTTTTGAATACAAATTCCAAATAATTCACCAAATTTTTTATTTTCTCTGAGTCTTTCTATATAATCATTTAGCATGGTTCGTATTTCAGCATAACGTCCTGCGCACAGATAAAGCACAAGGACACCGGCTGAAAATTGGAAAAAATTTTGTTTTTCTGCAAGGCAAAGTTGAATGATTTCTTGTGAATGATCTTTTATATACTCTGATCGACTTTGATTTAATTCTACTGAAGCTAAAACTCGTCCGATTGCTTCCGCATTAGATTTATTTGCTAGTAGAGTATTAATATTTGTACTGGTGATAATATTTTGTATGTTGAGATAGGAAGCGCCACGTATAAGTTGGCTGGAAAATTGAACATTATCTTTTTGCGAGAATAACTCAATATATTGATTGACGTTTTGTATTTTTGCGATGTTACCATTATATTTTGTCTTATAGAATAAAATGCTTTCAGCATAGCTTTTCGCATATTGCGGATAATGAAGCAATGTTGCAATCATGATGGGTGTACATTTGCAACCATAAACAGTTTCTGCCACTTCATCCCAATGGTGGGAGTTTGCTAATGCCATAATATTCTGAAATTGTTGTTCTGGTTCATAGGTTGCATCACCCAGCTTTAATCGATTAACCAACTCAACAAAATATGTAATCTTTTTTCTATCATTTGCATTTTTAAATCGCACAATATAATTCATTATCAGCGCAATATACGTTTCATCTAACAAATTGACGCGCTTCAATGCATAAAATGCCAAAGCAATTTCATTTACAAAATCGCCATGTGCCTTTAGTAGCGGTATAACAATAAGAGGAATGTCGCCAACTTCAATATATTGGGATCTGTGATTATTCGTTTTTAAGGTAAAATTTCTCAACCATACGGTATATATCTGACCTTCATCAGGATTATCGAGTATCTTTTGTATGGTTTTATCATTGAGCGCATACTCTATATTTTCAAGCGCAGTTAAAGTCTCGTTAACCTTAATAATTTCTTCATCAGACAAAGAGGCGATGGTAGCTAAGCAATCGAAGTAATGATTAATTGTTGTTTTTTTTAGAATGATTCTACAAGCATTCCATGTATAACTGGAAAGTAATCCCATAAGCCCTCCGACTTAGATATTTATCCTATAAAATTGGCGATCAGTCGGCTGCATTCTAACTCATTAAAGGTAAGTTATAAAGATAGGGTTGTCCTACGTATTACAGATGAAATTATTAGCCCAAGCATTGTAACGAGTTAACCAGGAGCGTAGTAATCCAGTTATCAAACAATAAATCCTGCCCGCCTCTATCTGATTCATACGCCTTAATAGTGTTTTAGCTAAGTCCTGCTATACTCTTAAATTAACTGTCTTTTTTTTAACTTTTTGAATATATGGAGATATCAAATGAAAACAATCGTAACTTTAGGTTTAGGTATTAT
>JBEKTV010000144.1:0-4054 GCA_049515675.1 Gammaproteobacteria bacterium
ACGCAATGATTGGTCAAATTGGCAATACAGTGACGCCAAATTCAAATACTGACATTGTGATTGCAACAGATGATGAATGTTCAAATAAAGTTTTGAATCCAGGACTGACATGTACGATTACTTATCAACTTCAAGCAGGGGATAACCCCACTGGTGATTATACCAATTTGGTATCAATTCCTTACAATAATATGAATGAAAGTCCATTACAAGAAGAATTTTCTTTCTCAATAATGGAATCAGCTGCAATATTAGGATTATCGAGCGAAACCATTGAACCCCTAGAAGTAGGGCAAGCAGAAACAGTCACTTTTACCTTAACAAACTACGGTAATGCAGATGCAGATAATGTAACGCCCACCATTAATCAAGACTATGGTTTTATTGCACTTACCGCTGGCACCTGTGGCGATGCGCCATTTAATGTAAATGCTAACAGTAGTTGTACATTGACTTATACCATCACGCCGCCAGTTGTAGGGATGTCTTCTCAGTATGTACAAATTAATTATGATGTCATCCCCAATACTCTTTCAACAACATCTAGTTTGATTGAATTTTATAGTTACACACCAGCGCCTGAGAATGCCTATTTCCCCTTATCTACTCCTGTTGGCTCCGTTCTAGCCTGTAGTATCAATGAATATGGTTATTTTCAAAATTGTGTAACACCCGTATCCGTTTTGGGTGTAAGCGCTATTGATTTTACTGAGGGTTATGGTTTTACATCTGCTATTTCCCAATCAGGTAATGCGAAAGTAAACAGCTGTGATACGAATCCATTTGTTACTTGTAATGCAACTACTTCTACAGGTCCTGTTGCTGCAAGCTATGGATCATTTATTAAATTCTATAATGCTAATTTAGCGTATTTAAGTAATTTTCAAGGCGCACCTTCAACGCCAAATAAAAATGATAGCGTCCTATTGTGCGATGTAAACGCGAGTGAAAATACCATCAATTGTAATAATAATTATGCGATGCAAGGTCCTAGCGCAATTGCATTACTTAAATTAAATAGCACCAGTCAATATGCATATGTGTTGAATAAAACCAATACGGCTTTGAATCTGTGTACAATTAATCCATCTAACGGTACATTTACGCAGTGTGTTGATTCAGGTACTGCAAATCTATTTGCAAGCAGTGTAACATTAGATTTCGTGTCTGCGGGTGAAATTTATGCATATGTTCCCCTGCAAGTCTCAAGCAATAAAATCGATATATTACAGTGCCAAGTGAATACAGGTTCTGCATTAGGCACATTATCAGCTTGTGTCACAGCAAAATCTTTCAGTCAAACTAGTCCGATTTCGGTGAGTGCAATGAAAGTGGTTTCACTGGGTGCCCCGGATGTGATTGTCAATCCAATTCTGTATATTGGTATTAGCTATAATGGTAGCTACTCAATAGAGAGTTGTAATATTAATCCCAACGGCGGCTTGCAAGGTTGTTATGGTATTATGGGTCTTGATGGACGGGTGCAAGGTATTAATGTGATGTAGTTTACACATTAAACCTAAAATGCACTACATCGCCATCTTTCATTACATATTCTTTGCCTTCTAAGCGCCATTTACCGGCTTCTTTGGCGCCGCTCTCGCCTTTGAATTTAATAAAATCATCAAAGGCAATCACTTCTGCACGAATAAAACCTTTTTCAAAATCAGTGTGTATGGCACCCGCTGCTTGCGGCGCGGTTGCGCCTACGGGAATAGTCCAGGCGCGTACTTCTTTTACACCAGCGGTGAAATAAGTTTGCAGGCCTAAAAGTTTATAACCACTTTGAATCACACGATCTAAACCAGATTCGGTTTGACCAAGTTCAGCTAAAAATACCACTTTATCTTCTTCATCTAGTTGTGCAATTTCGGATTCAATTGCCGCGCACATGGGAACAACAATGGCGTTTTGTTCTTGTGCAATTTTTTTGACCTCATCTAATAACGGATTATTTTCAGCGCCACCTTCGGCAATATTGGCGATATATAATAATGGTTTCAAGGTAATTAAATGTAAATGATCGACTAATAATTTATCCTCGATAGATAAATGTAAACTGCGCGCAGGTAAACCATTGCTTAAATGTGCTTGTAATTTTTCAAGAACATTAAATTCAGCTAAAGCATTCTTATCGGTTTTACTTTGTTTTTCTACGCGTTGTATGCGTTTTTCTATGCTTTCTAAATCGGCGAGAATGAGTTCAGCATCAATCGTATTTATATCACGCTTAGGATTCACATCGCCGGAAACGTGCGTAATATTATCATCCTGAAAACAGCGCACCACATGCGCAATGGCATCGGTTTCGCGAATATGGGCTAAAAATTTATTGCCTAAGCCTTCACCTTGCGCAGCACCTGCAACTAAACCTGCAATATCTACAAATGTCATAGTCGTTGGGACAATGCGTTCTGGTTTGACAATATCAGCTAATTGTTTTAAACGCGCATCGGGCACATTCACTATCCCAACGTTTGGATCAATAGTACAAAACGGATAATTCGAAGCTTCAATCCCAGCGCAGGTGAGCGCATTAAATAATGTTGATTTGCCAACGTTTGGAAGACCTACGATGCCGCATTTAAATCCCATATATTTTCCTTGATTATTCAGTATGTAATTGTGTCATTGCTTTTTCAAAACTACCTTCAGCTAATAAAGGTAATACCTTAATGGCTTTATCTATGCTATTCATAATGCTGATTTTATCATCAACAGAAGGCACCCCTAACACATAATTGACAACATCACGACCAACGCCTGGATGTCCAATGCCAATGCGTAAGCGATTAAAATCTTGTGTACCTAAATATTGTACTAAAGATTTCAAACCATTATGGCCACCGGTACCACCGCCTTGTTTTAAGCGCACTGTACCTGGCGGTAAATCTAAATCATCGTAAGCAATCAACACATTTTCTGGTTTGATTTTAAAAAATTGCATCAGCGCTTGTGCGGCTTTGCCACTTTCATTGATATAGGTGGTTGGAATAGCGACGCGAATTGGTGCACCTATATTTATTTGAGAGTGGGCTGCAAAAAATTTACTTTCAGTTTTTAATGGTTCATTGTGTGTTGATAGCAAAGTTTCAACAAACCAACTACCAGCGTTATGACGTGTGTCTTTATAACGATCGCCTGGATTGGCAAGACCGATGATGAGTAATACAGGAAAGTTTTTGGTCATGGAAATCCCATTTGACGCTGATTAAATCCATTTTCAATGCAAAAGGTGGGGCGAATAAATTTTCGCCCCTATGGATTATTTTTCTTCGCTTTCTTCTTCACCTATTGTTGGCACTTCGCCTTCAGCTTCAGGTGCAACTTCTTCAGTTTCTTCTTTTACTTTTAATACAGTAATATGAACAACCGGTAAGTCATTTTTCTCTTCGCCTTCAAGCTCAGTTAATCTTACGCCTGCAGGTAAAACCAGATCAGATAAATGCACGATATGGTTTAAAGCTAAATTTGAAACATCAACCGCGATATATTCTGGTAATTTTGCTGGTAAGCAAGTAATTTCCACACTATTGGCTAAGTGAGAAACAGTACCACCGTCTTTAATACCTGGCGCATTTTCTTCACCGATAAAGTGCAAGGGCACGTTCATGGTGATTTCTTCATTCATGTTAATGCGCAGTAAATCCATATGCATAATGATTGGTTTATAAGGATGACGTTGCATATCTTTCACAACGGCATTATGCACTTTCCCATCAATATGAATGCTTAAAATATGCGAGAAAAACGCTTCATTTTCTGTGGCTTTTTTCAAATCCTTTTGCAGAAAAGTAATAGACTCAGGTACTGAGCCAGCACCGTATATAATTGCAGGCAATTTACCGGCGTGACGTAGGCGGCGGCTCGCTCCTTTCCCTATGTCAGCGCGCGGCTGCGCGTGCAGTTCGAATGTATGATTTGTAGACATAATAACCTCACTTAATTTTCAACACATAATATAATTATTCATCATGCGACCTAATAAATAATTACTCCGGAAACATATCACTTAATGATTCTTGTTCACTGATTCTATGAATCGCTTCAGACA
>JBEKTV010000145.1:0-4022 GCA_049515675.1 Gammaproteobacteria bacterium
GCGTCTTTGCAACGTGGTGCTAAATACTATATGAATTATTGCAGCGGCTGTCACAGTTTGCAGTTTATGCGTTATGAACGTATGGCGCGTGATATTGGCATGACGGATGATAAAGGTGAAGTATTAACCGATATCGTGCAAAAGAATTTAATGTTTACCACCGACCGTATTGGCAATCAAATTTTAGTCGCAATGCAGCCTGAAGAATCTCGTCATTGGTTTGGGGTAACGCCTCCTGATTTATCATTAACCTCACGCTACCGTTCAGATAAATGGATATACAATTATTTATTGTCATTTTATATGGATGATAAAAAACAGTGGGGCGTGAATAATGCGGTTTATCCAGATGTAGCGATGCCGAATGTGTTAATTAATCTACAAGGTGAGCAAAAACCGGTTTACACAAAACATGAAATTGATGTCAACGGCCAAAAAGTAGTGCACAAAACCATTACCGGTTTCGAATTAGTTAAACCAGGTGAATTAACGCCTCAAGAATTTGAACTAGTGGTTTACGATATTGTGAACTTTATGTCTTATGTAGGCGATCCGGTAAAATTGGAGCGTGAGCATATCGGAACACTCGTTATATTTTTCTTACTGATGCTTTTAGTATTTGCATATTTGCTAAAACGCGAATATTGGAAAGACGTTAAATAAACGATCTCAGTCCCGACTCAACAATTTTATCGCAAAAATCGCGCAACAAAGGATTACATTTTGGTCACCAATGCATTGCACATCACGTTATATTCAGATGCATTAGGTATCGACAGTCATTATTGTCGCTTAATTCTCGCTGAAAAAAATGTCCCGGTTAATATTGTTGAAGTAAACTCTAATGTTTTGCCCGAAGATGTATTACATTTAAGCCCCTATCAACGCCTACCATTATTGATAGACCGCGATGTGGTGTTGTATGAAACACGTATTATTTCCGAATATTTAGATGAACGTTTCCCGCATCCCACTTTATTGCCAACCCATCCAGCGCAAAGAGCCAGCGCGCGTTTATTATGTTATCGCATTTTTCATGACTGGATTTCAATTGCGCAAACCATATTAAATACAGACGATAAAACCATAAAAGCCCAACAAGCAAAATTATTAGCCGATGGTTTAACCGGCGTCACCGCTTTGTTTGCCGATCGTCCATTTTTTTTAAGCGATACTTATTCACTTGCCGATTGTGCCTTAAGTGTTTTATTATGGCGTTTAGTAACGCTAGGCGTAATTTTACCGCCACAGGCAAAGGCAATCACTAAATATGCCGAGCGCATGTTTAAGCGCGAAGGATTTATGCTGAGCTTATCAGCACAAGAAAAAAGATTATCTCAATTACCGTCATGGAGTAAGGAATGACATCAAGCCGCCCTTATTTAATCAGAGCCTTATATGAGTGGATTGTCGACAATCATTTAACACCACACGTATTAGTGAATGCCACAAGTCCAAATGTGAATGTCCCTAAACAATATGTAAAAGAAGGGCGTATTGTGCTTAATATTGGCCCAAATGCAGTAGAAGAATTATTAGTCACCAATCAAGCCATCACTTTTAGCGCACGCTTTAATGAAGGCGTATTCGATATTTATGTCCCAAGCACTTCTGTGCTTGCTATCTATGCCAGTGAAAATGGTCGCGGTATGTTTTTCAGCGAAGAAGATGAAGATGCACCACCTCCTACAGATACAGATAACAGTGGACAAGGTACACAACGTAAAGGTAAACCCATTTTAAAGGTAGTCAAATGAAACCATTATTCTCATACAAACAAGATTTCGCCAACAATAATGCATGGATTGAAACATTCTTAAAAGGTAAATTATTACAAAGTTCGTCTTTTCTCAATAAAGGCACATCTTTTTCAGAGCAAGAGCGCTTAGATTTTGGCTTAATCGGTAGATTACCGCATGCGGTTGAAACATTAGATCAGCAAGTGATTCGTGCTTACGAGCAATACCGTCGTTATACCGTTGATTTAAGTCGCCAAATTTATTTATATAGTTTGCACGATAGAAATGAAGTATTGTTTTATCGCTTAGTGAGCGATCATTTGGCGGAAATGATGCCGATTATTTACACGCCCACTGTTGGCGCTGCAGTTCAGCAATATAGTCGTGAATTTCGCCGTCCGCGTGGTCTTTATATTTCCTATCCTGATAGACACCATATGGATGCGATTATTAATAATCGTGCTCATGATGAAATTGATTTAATTGTCGCAACCGATGGCAGTGGTGTTTTAGGTATTGGCGATCAAGGTGTAGGCGGCATGTATATTCCAATTGCAAAATTAATGGTTTATACCATTTGCGGCGGCATTAATCCTTGCAAAACGCTACCTATAATGTTGGATGTCGGTACTGATAATCAATTATTACTTGATGATCCATTATACGTAGGCTGGCGTCATGAACGCTTAAAAGGCGCAGAATATGATGATTTTATCGATCAATTTGTACAAACAGTCAAAAAACATTTTCCTAATGTGATGTTACATTGGGAAGATTTTGGTCGCGATCCTGCGCATCAAATTTTACACCGTTATAAAGATGATTTTTGTACGTTTAATGATGATGTTCAAGGTACAGGCGCTGTAGTATTGGCTGCAGTTTTAGCCGGTGCGCATAAAACTGGTCGTCCTTTATCTGAGCAAAAAATTGTCATTCATGGTGCAGGCGCTGCAGGTGTTGGTATTGCCAATGAAATTTTAGGTGCGATGAAACGCGAAGGTTTATCTGAAATCGAAGCAGCAAAACGTTTTTGGTTATTAGACAGCAATGGTTTAATTGCCAATAACAGTACTACATTAAAATCATTCCAAAAAGTTTATGCCAGGGATGCGAGTGAAATTGCCAATTGGCCACTGACACAAGGTAAAATTACTTTAGAAACAGTGATTGCACAAGTAAAACCCACGATATTAATTGGCAGCTCCGCAGTAGCCGGTGCATTTACCGAGCAATTGGTACGCGAGATGGCAAAACATGTGGATCAACCGATTATTATGCCATTATCAAATCCAACCCAAAAAAGTGAAGCTAATCCTGCAGATCTTTATGAATGGACACAAGGCAAGGCGCTTATTGCAACAGGCAGCCCGTTTGACCCGGTAAAATATAATGATAAGATACATCCCATTGCGCAATGTAATAATGCGCTAGTATTTCCAGGTATTGGCTTAGGTACCTTAGCGGTACGTGCACGTTTAGTCACAGATAACATGATTTGGGCAGCCTGCGAAGCATTAAGCGAATTATCGCCAAGTTTAAAAAATCCTGATGCGCCATTATTACCTCCATTTATTGAAGCGCGTAAAGCATCTTATATCATCGCTAAACGCGTTGCCGAACAGGCAAGAAAAGATGGGGTAGATAGAGTAGGGCAAGGGGAAGATGTGACAAAATTAATCGATCAAATGTTGTGGCATCCAAGATATGTGCCGTTGAAGTCGGTTTAATATATAGTAAAAATCGGTCTATACTTGATTGAATTCAATCAAGGAGACATTCATCATGGCTGAGAATTTAGCGCATCGTTGGGGTTGGTATTTTACTTTAGGTATTATTCTTGTTTTGCTAGGTACACTTGCAATTGCTTATGCTTCCGTGACTACAGTTGTCTCAGTCATTGTTCTAGGTTTGGTACTTGCCATCAGTGGTATCGTGATTATTTCTGAAAGTTTCAAGTCAAGCTGGGGTAAATGGGGTGAATTTTCCATGCATCTCGCCATGGGGATTCTATATTTGATCGCTGGCGTGATATTAATCAAAGGTCCAGTTGCTGGTTCAATTACCCTCACATTAATTCTGGCAATTTTTTATATTGTTTTAGGATTACTACGGACTATCTTCGTTTTTACCCGCGAAGTCAGTTATCGCGGCTGGCGTCTATTTAGCAGTATTTTGACTTTAGCCCTAGGTATATTGATTCTCATCGAATGGCCAATGTCTGGTTTATTTATTATCGGATTGTTTATTGGTATCGATTTAATATTTACCGGCTGGATTTATGTG
>JBEKTV010000146.1:0-4011 GCA_049515675.1 Gammaproteobacteria bacterium
AAAATGGTATAAACGCGCAGCAAGTAGTGGTAATGAAGATGCTATAAAATATTGTGAAGACCATCAACTAATTTACAAAAAATAAAGAGGTATAAAGACATGGGTAGATTACATTTAGCCGTTAGCCGCGGAGATTTAACAGAAGTTAAAAACCTAGTAAATGCGGGAGCGAGGGTCAATCAATTAGCAGATGAAGCGTTTTATAACTACGGACCTCCGTTAGCAATTGCGCTCGATAAACAAAACATGGAGATGATTGAATATTTAGTGAGCAAAGGTGCAAATGTTAATTATACAAGAGACGATGACGATGATAATGAACCAGTAATCCTCTACAATGCGATATTTACAAACAATCAAAATATATTCAAATACCTTTGCGACAATGGAATGAATCCTTATGCGCTTACTTATCCAGTGCATGAAGCAGCATCTCATGGTTGTTTCAATATCGTTAGCTATTATATAAAAAATCTTAATTACAAAATTGAACAAAAAAATGATAATGGCCGTACACCACTCATGTCTGCAATAGCGCTCTCTGGACCTGAATTAGCGACTGTAAAATATCTTGTCGAACAATTAGGTGCCAACGTCCATGCGAAAGACAATAACGGTAATACCCCGTTGATGTTAACATTAATCAATATTGAACTGGGTTATGCACCTAGTATGCCTATAATCAAATATCTTATTGAAGAAAAAAATTGTTCTATTGATATTTGTAATAATGCAGGTGAAGATTTAATTTCAAAATTAAAGAGTCTAATTAATAGGAAAGGGGATAAATTATGTGGGGGAACTAAAAAATATCCTAGTACAAAAACTTACAAGGATGTTTTTCAACCTATATTAAATTATTTAGAAAGTGTGCGCGCAAAACGCAAATCGGGAAATAATCAATACACAAGTTCAAGCTCAAGTTCAAGTTCAAGCTCAAGTTCAAGTTCAAGCTCAAGCTCAAGTTCAAGCTCAAGCTCAAGTTCAAGTTCAAGTTCAAGTTCTTTGAACATAGAATCAACTCTGAAATTATTATCTGACATGCGAATTTCCGCAACCCAACAAAATCCATCCACTACACAATCTTTATCTGATATACCTAGAGTCAGTCAATTACCCGTTGAAAAATATATTTCTCAAGGGACCTTCGGTACCGTCTATCAATCAACGTATAACTCTGAAAAAGTCGCTGTAAAACAATTAGGTGTGGGTAATGCCGGTCAAACAACTTTAGCCGAATTTGAAAATGAAGCAAGACATCTTGCCAGATTAAATTCAGAATATATTGTAAAAATCAAAGCCATTTGTTATCAACCTATGTGTTTAGTACTAGAGTTGATGGAAGGCAATTCACTTTTTGATTACCTTCAAAATACAAAGCTTACCGCATTAATGTGGTTAGACCGACTTAGATTTGCGCTACAGATTTCTTCTGGCCTTGCCTATTTACATAAAAACAATGTTATTCACAGAGATGTCAAAAGCCTTAATATATTGTTAAATAAAGCACATACACTTGCGAAATTAACTGATTTCGGATTTGCTGCAACTAAAAGTCATAGTAATGTTTACACTTCAAACCGATACGGCACTACCGCTTGGACCGCTCCGGAGTTATATGATTTAAATAGCAATAATAAGTGTACTCATAATTTTGCAACAGATGTATTTGCACTAGGAATGGTGTTTTACGAATTAGCAAGTCATTTAATACCTTTTCAAGGATATGCAGAACCACAAGTAATCAATTACATATGCCAAAATTATCGACCACAAATTCCTGCTAACACCCCTGCTGACTTTCAAAACTTAATTAAAAATTGCTGGGATCAGACTGCAGCATCTCGATGTTCAGCAAGTGACGCGGCCAAAGCTATAGAAAAAATGATGCCACCTGCACGCTATGAGATTAAACATAGCTAAGGACTGTTTATGCACATCAGTTTTATTTAGCGCTGAGTAACATACTCGCCTGAACCACACCTTCTTCTTTGGTTTTATTGGCGGTAAATTCATGGATAATAACGCCGCGTTTTGAGAAACTGTATAACCATTTGATTAAGGCCTCATACACAACGCTATCAAATGAAATGCGCACTTGATTGCTGCCAACTAAATCAAGTTCGGTAATTTGTCCGGATAAACCTGCTTCTTCTAAAGAAAATTCTACTTGCGGTAAAATATTTTGTGCGGTTACAGGCTCGCCATTTGCTTGCGCGCGCGACATAGATACTTGCGCAACTACGGGTTTCATCCAACTTAATAATTGTTCTTCTTTTTTTAATTGTTGCGACATGAGTAAACTTTTACCCGCGCCGGCATCTATTAATAAATATAAACAGATTAAACCTAAAAATACGCCTGCTGCCATTAATAATTTTTGTTCGCGGGGCTGTAAATTATGCCAATAATTTAATAATTTCTCTTTCATTATTTTCCTTGTGTCACTTGTAGTTGTGCGATCACATGATCTTTTTCTAAACTGGCTGAATCTTGTTTAACGCTTAAACCTTTTGCAGAGATTGCATTTTCAAGCTCGCCCAATACGCCAAAATCTTTGACTATTACTTCTAATTTAAGATTTTTTTCATGTAGAGAAATTTGTTGCAAATCTACATCTTGTGTATTGAGCAGCGGTTCACTTACTGCTTGTAAATAATTAAATAATGGATTGTCACCCCCGCCTTTATTTTTTGCCAATAATGATTCTAATTGTGCGCGTGCATTATTGCCAGGGGCTTGTCCTGGAAAAACTGTTTGGTAAAGGCTAGTCACTTGTGCATGTACACTGTCATATTGTTTTTTTAGGTGTTGGTATTCTATTGAAGAATAAATTAATTGCACTGCAACAATCGCTGCCGCAACCATACCGGCTTTTCGCCAAATACGATTAATTTCAGCCATGCGCGGTTTAACATAAAATTCGCCTTGCAATAAATTAATCGCAGCAGGCGGCGCGAAATGCTCGGCCCATAATAACAAAGGTTCATCAGAAATCGCTTCATATGCAAGTGGAATATCAAGCGTGGTTAATTGCTCTTCCATATCCGCAGCTTCTAGCGGTAAATGATACACATGTAAACTTTGTGGTTTTTCCAAAGCTTGTTTCAATGCTAAATTTAACATGGGCATTAATAAATCTTTTTGCACTGAAAAACCTAAATCATTTTTTTGTCTTACACTGGCAAAGGCTTCGCCTAAGTGCAAAGTCCAAGTTTGCGGAAATTGCGGTAAACACAACCAATCCGGAATCGCTTGCTGTAAATTAAGCTGCTGATTTTTAAATGCATTGATTAAGGTTTGCATACGCGCTTTGCTAATGACAGCAACAGGCGTTTTGGTTCCTAATTTAAAATCAATAGGCAGCGCAATATGCACATTTTCTAAATCTTCCGCGATTTGTTCTTCTAATAAAAACGGCAGCGCTTTTTTCACTTGATTAGCGCGGCCTTTAGGCAAATCTATAGAAAACATATTCAGCCAAGTACCAGGGATGACTGCAATCATAGGCACTTGCGCTGCAATTTGGTGTAGCGTCTCTAAACTGCCACGTTTGACTTGCAATGCCTCATCTTCCGCAACACCGCACCAGGCGACTTGCTGCCAATCTTCATTTAAGGGATAAACTAAAAAATATTTATTCATAATACTTACAACTCTTGCGTTCGTTGATACACTTTGGGTGCGCTATTTGGCACTCTTTCAATAAAACTATAGCTGATGAACTCTGAATTATTACACACAGCAGTTGTTTTTAATAAAAAATATTGGCTATTGATGCTAAGCATTTGTGCGAGCGCACCTTGATCAGGCACAGCAATACCTTTAGCAACTGCGCGCTGCGCAAATTCACTACTGGAATTAAATGGATAAGCCATACGATCATTGACTAAAGCATTCGCTGCACTTTCTGAGGTATTTAATAAAGCCGCAAGCACATGCGAAGAAGCAGTATTCACATTGATATTAGTGCCTTCTGGTAAGGCGCTGACATATGGAAATAAAAGAGCC
>JBEKTV010000147.1:0-4007 GCA_049515675.1 Gammaproteobacteria bacterium
ATCCTAAAGGAGAAATGGTGTTATAGGTTTTAATGATAAATTTTGACATGTTTTAATCCTTTCATACAACATTAAGCGCCTGAAAATTGATAGGCAGTGACAACTTCGCCTTTTATGAAGTGCTGTTGAATAATTTGCTCTAGCACTTCAGGGGTACAAGAATGATACCAAATTCCTTGGGGATAAACTACAGCAATCGGGCCTTGTGTACACACGCGTAAGCAATTCACTTTGCTGCGATAAACCCCACCTTTACCCGTGAGTTTGAGTTCATCCAAACGCTTTTTAAGATATGCCCAAGATTCGAGACCTTGGTCTTTGTTACAACATTTGGGATTAGTTTGGTCAGCACAAAGGAAAATATGATATTTGATATCGGGGATGTGTAGTGTTTGGCTAATGGTTTCTAGGGTGTTCATCGGAGTAATGCCTTATCCCCAATATCCTTGCGATAAAAACAACTAGGCCAATGAATTTGTTTTGCTTGTTCATAAGCACGTTGTTTTGCAAGCGATAGTGTTTCGCCAAGTGCGGTGACACATAGAACACGGCCGCCGTTTGTTAATACTTCATTGTTTTTATAAGTAGTTGCTGCATGAAAGACTTTAGCATGCGCAATTGTGTTCTCTAAACCTGTGATCACTTCACCGGTTTTAGGTTCGGCTGGATAATCTCTGGATGCTAATACTACGCCTAATGCCGATTGTTCATCCCACTTTGCTGTGACTGTATCAAGCTTTCCAGCAATTGCTGCAAAACATAATTCGACTAAATCAGATTGCAGACGCATTAAAATCGGCTGAGTTTCAGGGTCGCCTAAGCGGCAATTGAATTCTAAAACATAAGGTTCACCCTTAGGCGAAATCATTAAACCTGCGTATAAAAACCCAGTGTAAGCATTGCCTTCACTTGCCATACCTTGAAGCGTAGGGTAAATAACCGATTCCATAATGGTATTATATAAGGTTTCATTGACAAGAGGTGCTGGAGAATATGCACCCATACCGCCGGTATTTGGGCCTTTATCACCATCATCGCGGGCCTTATGATCTTGTGAGGTTGCAAAAGGTAACACATTTTTACCATCGCACATCACGATAAAACTGCATTCTTCACCTTGTAAAAAAGACTCGATAATGATTTTTGCGCTCGCAGCGCCAAAGCGCTTTTCATTCAGCATTTCATTTATTGTTTGAATGGCAATGTCTTTATTTTCAGCAATGACTACGCCTTTACCTGCGGCTAAACCATCTGCTTTAATAACAATCGGAAAATCTTGGGTGCTGACATAATCAATTGCAGTATTTGCATCAGTAAAAGTTTCATATTGTGCAGATGGAATGTGATGACGTTTTAAAAAATCTTTGGCAAAGGTTTTTGATGATTCTAATTGCGCCATTTTTTGCGTAGGCCCAAAGCAGGGTTGTTTTGCCTGTTGAAAAGCATCCACAATACCTGCGGCTAAAGGGGCTTCGGGCCCGACTATCGTTAAAGCAATATTATTTTCTTGTACAAAGGCAAGTAATTTAGGAATATCGGTACTGGCAATATCAAGGTTTTCAACTTTTGCTTCAAGACGTGTGCCGGCATTACCTGGTGCCACAAATACTTTTTCAATTGGATTGGATTTGGCAATATGCCAAGCCATTGCATGTTCACGACCACCATTGCCGATAATTAAAATCTTCATAACACCTCAATGTCTAAAATGACGGATACCGGTAAAAACCATGGCGATATTTAAATCATTTGCAGCCTTAATCACTTCATCATCACGCATAGACCCGCCAGGTTGAATAATCGCCGCAACGCCTGCTTTTGCCGCGGCCTCAATACTATCAGCAAATGGAAAAAATGCATCGGATGCTAATACACATTGTGCAAGTGATAAACCCGCATCTTTTGCTTTGAGAATACCAATTTCACAACTCATAATACGACTGGTTTGTCCTGCACCTATACCGCAGGTTTGGCCATTTTTTGCATACACTATGGCGTTAGATTTAACAAAACGTACGACTTGCCAGGCGAATGTTAAATCAATTAATTGTGCCGCATCAGGTTTTTTATCTGTGACCACTTGCCAATTTGCTGAATTAATTATTTGATTGTCTTGTTCTTGTACTAATAAACCACCACTAATACTGCGATATGATAAACGATCAACATGCGTGTCGTTTGCGATCGTCAACGCACGTACATTAGGTTTGGTATTTAAAATGGCAAGAGCAGCGTCGCTAAATCCGGGTGCTAAAATCACTTCAACAAATTGTGTATCGATAATGGCTTGTGCAGTTTTTTCATCTAATGATTGGTTAAACGCAATAATACCGCCAAATGCAGATGTAGGATCTGCTTGATAGGCACGCTGATAAGCATTAAATAAATCATCAGCAATCGCAACACCACAAGGATTGCTATGTTTGACAATAACGCAGGTGGGCTTGTCTGTAAATGTTTTTACACATTCCATCGCAGCATCGGCATCGAGTAAATTATTATACGATAAAGGTTTACCTTGATGCTGATGGCTCGCAGCAAGACCAGTTTTATGTATGCCTTGTTGATAAAATGTAGCGGCTTGATGTGGGTTTTCACCGTAACGTAAAGATAATTGTTCAGTCAATGCTAAAGTACGTTTAGGTGGTAATAAAGCTTCTGACACATGTTCAGTTAAATAATCATTGATTAAAGTATCATAATAAGCCGTATGTGCAAATACTTTTTGCGCTAATTTGAGTCTGTGTTTTTCAGTTAAATTATTTTGGGTTAAATGCTGAGTAATTAGCGAGTAATCTTGCGGGTCTACAACTACAGCAACATCTTGATAGTTTTTGGCCGCTCCCCGTATCATACTCGGGCCGCCAATGTCGATATTTTCAATGGCCTCATCAAATTTACAGTTGGGTTTGGCAATGGTATTAGCAAATGGATATAAATTCACAACCACTAAATCAATAAATGGAATATCTAATTGTTGCAATGTGTTTGCATCCAGTACACGCCGTGCTAAAACACCTGCATGGATTTTAGGATGCAGGGTTTTGACGCGGCCATCCAAGATTTCAGGAAAGCCAGTATAATCGCTGACATCGATGACAGGAATATTGGCATCGCGCAGCGCTTTTGCCGTGCCGCCTGTAGATAATATTTCAACATGGTGCTGCGCTAACTGTTGCGCCAGCGAAATAACACCGGTTTTGTCGGAAACGCTAATTAACGCCCGTTTTATAGTAAATGACATGATGGTTTAACTGCTTTGTTGGTAAAAAGGGGTATTTTACCTGAGGTAGATTGTTTATTCAAACATCCCGGGGCGAATAATTATTCGCCCGTATGGATGGTTGAATATTACATCAAATCGTATTGTTCCAACTTCTTACGTAATGTCCCGCGGCTTAGACCTAGAATTTTTGCTGCCAGAGATTGGTTGCCGCCGGTAATACGCATCATGGTTTGTAATAAAGGTTCTTCCACTTCACTTAAAACCATTTCATACAGATCAGTAATCTGTTGACCATCTAAGTGAGTAAAGTATTTTTCAACTGCGGTTTTAACGCTATCGCGTAGTGGGGGAACGTGGTGTGCATCTACAACATTTTGTTGCACGGAATTATTTAAAAATGTAGTTGCCATATCGATCAATCCTTAATCATTAACTATGTTAATTCCTGCTCATTTCTCTTAAGAAAATCATCATACCTTTTTTGAACTAACGATGACAAGTGTTTTTTTTAAAAAATTAAATATTTTTTTTAATTCCACGTAAAAGCAACCATTCGTCTTGTCTATCTGCAACGGTTAAGTCAAAATCGTCTGCATAAGTGTTGAAAATTTGTTCAGATTGTGGGGCTAAAATGCCAGATAATAAAATTTCACCTTGCGGTTTTAACAAGGTTGTAAAATTTTTATGCAATTTCAGCAGTGGGATCATGAAGATATTGGCTAATAATTGGTCAACTTGAATGTTTAACAGTTTCTCTGGTGCGCAAATTGTTATTTTATCT
>JBEKTV010000148.1:0-4006 GCA_049515675.1 Gammaproteobacteria bacterium
GAGCGCGCTGATGTTATTGCCTTTATTAGGATTAACTCTAGGACTAATTAATCCGCCTGAAAATCCGCTTGCACCCGCGGTCCCTTTTGCCGAATTATTTGCACAAAGTGATATTTGGTTTTTACTGAGTAAAACACTGAGCTTAGGCTTATCCGTTTCGGTATTATCCGTTATCATTGGAACATTGCTGGCTTATTTTTTTATGCGTACTGAATATTGGGGCAGACCCGTGCTCGCCATTTTAGGACTGATATCACTTGCGATGCCAAGTTATATTTTAGCCGCAACCCTACGTGATGTATTAAGTCCCTATTTTACCGGCTTTTTTCCAGTATTATTAACCCTGGTGGTGATTACTACGCCTTACGTACAATTATTAGTGAGTGCAAGTTTATCGCGTCTTTCCAGTAGCGAAGAAGAAGCCGCGAGAACTTTAGGTGCGACTTCCTCACAAATTTTCTTTAAAATTATTTTACCGCATTGTCGGCCTAGTATTGCGCTTGCGTTTTTAATTACTATTTTATATACCATTAGCGAATTTGGTGCGGTATCAGTTTTAAATTATCCGGTACTCACTTGGCGCCTGTACCAAGCTGTTGATTACCAACAACTCGCACAAGCAACTCTATTGGGCACCAGTTTAATTGCCATCGGTGTGCCGCTGTTTATATTAAGTCGCTTATTACACGGTGAAGTACCACAGATTACGCAGCTTGCAAATCCTCGTATGTCAGCCCGTTATTCATTAAATATCGGATCTAAAATTTTAATTTATGGCGTACATGCATTTATGATTGGTTTTGCGATTATTTTACCTGTTTGGATTTTAGGTACATGGGTATGGCATGGCATTGTGCAACATTTAAATTTTGCGCCTATTGTGCCGGCATTATGGGATAGTTTACGCATTGCACTTTCTGCTGCGACTTTTATTGTGTTGTTAAGTTTTATTCCTGCTGCATTTGTTGCGCGCAAACCTCAAGGTCTTGGTCGCCTAGTTGAACAAACCACTTATTTAACCAGCGCCCTACCCGGAGTGTTATTAGGATTTGGTTTAATGTTAACTGCGCTTTATTTAGCACGCGGTTTACACATGAATAGTCTTTATCACACATTATTAAATAGTGGTTTACTATTACTGCTCGGTTACGCCATGTGTTTTTTAGCACAATCTTATGCCGGTATTAAAACGGCGATTTTACGTTTAGATAAACGTCAGTATGAAAGTGCTAAAACCTTAGGGGCATCTAATCTGCGCTATTTTTTCAAAATTGCATTGCCTAGTCTTAAGCCTGGGATTGCGATTGCGTTTGTTTTAGTGTTTTTAGCAGTTTTAAAAGAATTACCTGTCACATTATTATTAGGCGGCGCCATGGGTTTACGTCCATTGTCGTTTCGCGTGTTCGATCGTTATCAAGAAGCATTTTTATATGACGCCGGCCTTGCAGGTTTGGTATTATTGTTTTTATCGTTTGCCATGATGGCAATTGTATTACGTTGGAGGCAGCATGCCTGATATCGCGCCTTTACAAATTTCGCACCTCGGTTGTTATTATCAACAACCTGTATTTACTGATATTAATTTAACCGTAAATCCCGGCGAATTTATGGCTATTTTTGGCCCATCAGGTTGTGGTAAATCAACTTTGTTACGGGCAATTGCAGGTCTTGTCATCCCACAAGAAGGTCGTATTGAAATTGCCGGCAACTGTGTCACCCATGATGGTAAAAATATTATTCCGGTTGAATCGCGTCGTGTAGGTTTAGTGTTTCAAGATTATGCCTTATTTCCATTTCAAACCGTTGCTGAAAATATTGGTTTTGGCTTACCGCAAAAAACAAATGAGGAAAAATTAGCCAAAAAAGCACGCGTTGGCGAATTATTGTCTTTGATTAATATGACACATTTAGCCGATCGCTTACCCTGCCAACTCTCAGGTGGACAACAACAACGTGTAGCACTTGCAAGAGCACTTGCACCACGTCCACAATTATTATTACTGGATGAACCTTTTGCTAATGTTGATATTACCCTGCGCCAGCAATTAATTGCCGCACTGCAACAATTAGTTAAACATGAAAATGTCAGTGTGATTTTTGTGACCCATGATCGCAATGAAGCCTTTGCGCTTGCGCATAGAGTCGCGATTTTGATGCCAAGCGCTAATGGCAGTCAGATTGTACAATGTGCTTCTCCCGAAATGGTTTATCAACAACCTGTACAACGTGAAGTAGCATTATTAGCAGGTGCGGCATTTTTATTACCTGCAGTTGCAAATGGTGATACGGCGCAAACGCCTCTTGGAATCGTACCCTTACAAAATCCACAAATAGGCAAGGGTGAAATTGTAGTACGGCCTGAAATGGCAAGTTTTGTGCCCTCCCCAAATGGCAATGCCACTATTATTTCGTCTACCTTCCAAGGTTGTCATTATCATTTATTATGTGATACCCCAGGCGGACAACTTTACACCGAAACACGTAGCAAAAATCCGCCTAAACCAGGTGATAAAGGATTAGTGACGATTATTGAACCTTGTTGGTATTTAGCTGTGTGATATAATGCGAAAATGAATGCACAACTTATCGATGGTAAAGCCTTAGCCAAACAACTTTTGCAAGAACTAAAGCAAAAAATTACGCATGCGCCAAAGCTTGCAGTGGTTTTGGTCGGTGATGATCCTGCCTCCCATCTTTATGTGAATAAAAAACGTACTGCAGCCAAATCTGTCGGTATTATCAGTGAAGACTATACCCTGCCTAATGATTGTAGCGAAATAGAATTATTAGATTTAATTCAAACCTTGAATAAAGATCCGAATACTCACGGTATTTTAGTGCAATTACCACTGCCTAAACATTTAGACTCTAGCATTATTATTAACGCAATTGATCCCTACAAAGATGTAGATGGTTTTCATCCTTATAATTTAGGCAGACTTGCAGCAAGACAACCTTTGCTGCGGCCTTGCACACCTTATGGCATTATCAAATTATTAGAGCATATTGATGTTGAATTAAAAGGCATTAATGCGGTGGTTGTTGGTGCATCGAATATTGTCGGCCGGCCCATGGCTTTAGAATTATTATTAAAAGGTGCAACTACTACTATTTGTCATCGCTTTACCAAAAATTTATCAGCGCATGTACTGCAAGCTGATTTAGTGATTGCTTGCGCAGGTAAACCGCATTTAATTAAAGGTGAAATGATTAAGCAAGGTGCCATTGTCATTGACGTTGGTATTCATCGTATCGATAATCAAGTAATTGGGGATGTTGATTTTGCTAAAGCCTGCGAGCGCGCAAGTTTTATCACACCAGTGCCAGGCGGCGTAGGTCCTATGACAGTTGCCATGTTAATGGAAAATACTTTTACCGCTTATGAAAATTTAAGCACCCGTCCACACCGGTAATTTTTCTAAAATACGTAAACATTCCACCACAATAAATACAATACCAACAAAAGCCACAAACACAATCATAGGCGTACCACCGGCAACACGATAAGGTGATGACAATGTGGTCATGCGTCGCATCTTATAAGCCATAACCGCAGGTAAAATAATCAAAATATAAGCTGCGAAAATAGAAGCATAACTTAACAACTGCACAAAACCATTTGGGTAAAATAATGCCACTAACAAAGGCGGAATAAATGTGAGCGCTGAGGTTTGCACACGATGCGGCGCTTGCTGTTGTTTTCTATCCCGCAGAAAATCAAACAAACTTAAGGCCACACCTAAAAACGTAGTAATCATAGCCACATGCGCAAAAGTATTAATCACTGCAGAAAGCCAAGGTTTTTTCATAAAGTGGTCAATCGCGATCATTAATTCACCTACAGAGCCATTTTGCGCAGCAATTGCTGAAAAACTATTAGCGCCAAACATTGGTAAGGTGCCTAATAATGATGCGATCCACAATAAATATATAAGCAATGTTAATATGCTAGCCCAACATAATACGGTTTTGAGTTTTTTAGGATCAGCATCTAAATAAGGCGCCA
>JBEKTV010000149.1:0-3988 GCA_049515675.1 Gammaproteobacteria bacterium
TGATATTGACACGAAGAATCTATCATCAGTTTCATGGAAAATCAGTTTATCATCATGCGCATTGGTGCCGATTTTATGTTGCCAGACTTGATAAGGTCTATGGGCATCATCTAATTTTGTATACCAAAAATGCTGATTATCTGCAGCAAAAACCACATCCCCGCCAGTATTTTCTATGCTATCAGGCAGTAAAGTTTGACTGCGTAAATCTTTAATCAACAGCGAGTAATATTCATCGCCCTTAGTGTCTACGGTGTAAGCGAGTAATTGATGATCAACACTTATCACTAAGGCATGTAAATGAAAATAATTGTGATGTTTGGCTTCAATATTTTCATCGAGTAAAATTTCCTCCATTTCACTGCCGCGCAGTTTACGACAAAATATAGGATATTGTTGTTCTTTTACCGTGCGGAAATAATAATCATAATCGCCATCTTGCCAAGGCGCGCCCGTATCCGTTTCTTTAATGCGGCTTTTAATTTCTTGGAATAAATGCTCTTGCAATGCATCCGTACTCTCAAGCGTGACCTTAGTATATTCATTCTCAGCTTTTAGATAAGTCATGACATCCGGGTCATTTTTATCTTTCAGCCAGTGATATAAGTCAGTGCGACCGTCAGGGGTTTTAAAGGGAATTTGTTTGGCTTTAGGCGGTGTCATATTCACGTCCTTATGATGTTGTGGCTTTGCGTGGTTATTATAATCTGTTGTTGGGTTATATACCCATATCATAATTACTCTTCATAAAAGAGTCCAACGGTCTGATACCCATGAATCATACCCTTTACTTATTGTGTAACCAGCCATAAATCAATCATTAATGATCTAAATATAGATTATAAAAATCAAAAATAAATTATATGATGTTATCAGTACTTATATGTTTGTAAAAACAATGTTATTATCTTATAAGATTAAGTTATTGCTTATATTGCAATATTCCACAATATGGTATATATTAACTACAGGTTGTAATTTATGAGTTGGGACATTCAGTTTACAAATAAATCGTCCAAACAAGCTCGAGACTTAGATGAGCAAATATTACTGGTATTGCAGCTTCTTGTTAATGATCTTCGGATTAAAGGACCTATACCAGGAAGAAATTGGCACAATTATGGAAAATTACGTGGCCCAAAACAGGAAGATAAGCGTCATTGTCACTTAGTTAAAGGCAAGCCGACATATGTCTGTTGTTGGGAAGTTTTTAAAGTTGAACATGTTATTGAGGTATATTATGTTGGAACACACGAGAAAGCACCCTACTAATTCAGGTGATATCATTAGATTTCATCATGCTGGAGTAGTCTATGAACTTCCAAAAAAAGTCGCTGAAAGATATCGTGTTTCAACTAATAATACGGTGAATGCAGACGAGATTTTTACTGAGGTTAATAAAAAATATACCAAGCCAGGCGCTTTATTACGTGGACTGCGCGCGCGTGAAAATCTTACTCAAATTGAAATGGCCGATAAAATACAGGTGACTCAATCTGATATTTCACAAATGGAAAATGGAACACGCAAAATTGGCCGTGTTATTGCAAAACGCATTCAAAAATTATTTGACGTTGATTATCGATCTTTTCTTGAATAAGGATATTTATGACACCCACAGTTTTACACGATGCGACCGCACATAAGTTTTATATTTCATTCCCAGAAGGTGAGGCTGCATTAAGCTATGCTATGGTTGATGATAATACTTTAGATTTTTACAGTACTTTTGTGCCGCCAGAATTACGCGGTAGGAAAATTGCGCAAATGCTAGTAGAAGCAGGATTTGCTTATGCAAAAGAACATCATTTTCAGGTAATCCCCAGTTGTCCTTATGTGAAAGTATACTTGGAGAGACATCCACAATGAACAGAATCAAAGGAAAAATCGCATTAATCACAGGCGCTGCGCGCGGCATTGGTGCACGCACTGCGCAATTATTTGCAGATGAAGGTGCATTTGTGATTTTAACCGATATTTTAGATGAAGAAGGTCAGGCGCTTGCGAATAAGATGGGCAATGATCGTGCGGTTTATTTTCATTTAGATGTGAGTAATGAAGCGCAATGGAAAGCCTTATTCGAGAAGATTAAAGCACAATATCAACGCTTAGATATTTTATTTAATAATGCGGGCGTGATTGGCGTGGGTGCAGCGTGGGGTCCGCAAAATCCTGAGGAAATGAGCCTAGAAGATTGGCATCGTATTCATGCCATTAATTTAGATAGCGTGTTTTTAGGTTGTAAATATGCCATTAGTCTTATGAAAAACCATGGCGGCGCGATTGTGAATATGTCTTCGCGCTCTGGAATTGTGGGTGTTCCTGCTACAGCGGCTTATGCATCAAGTAAAGCTGCAATTCGTAATCATACCAAATCAGTGGCATTATATTGCGCGCAAAAAGGTTATGGGATTCGTTGTAATTCAGTTCACCCCGGCGCAATTTTAACTGCGCTTTGGGATCCTATGCTAGGCACCGACCAAGCAACACGCGAACAATCTTTAAAGAAAATGGCCGCAGGCATTCCGATTGGACATATGGGTGAGCCGATTGATGTTGCTTATGCTGTATTATATTTGGCGAGCGATGAATCCAAATATACTACAGGTGCAGAATTAGTCATTGACGGCGGAATTTTAGCAGGAAGTAGTGCGTCGCCGCAGAAGTAAAGTATAATATGTTCTTTAAAGGAGTATTACTATGCTAGATTCATTTAAAACCCACGCGCAATTAGACGTGAATGGGAAAAAATACCATTACCACAGCTTGAGTCAGTTACCCAAGGATAGTGGCTTAAAACATTTACCGATTTCCTTAAAAATATTACTTGAGAATTTACTGCGCCGTGAAGACGGTGTTAATGTGACTGATCATCATATCAAAGCATTACTTGGTCACTCCCACCTTAAAAAACAGGAAGAAGAGATTCCATTTATGCCGGCACGGGTTTTATTACAAGATTTTACCGGCGTGCCCGCAATTGTAGATTTAGCTGCCATGCGTGATGCCATGAAACATTTAGGTGGCAATGTTGAAATTATTAATCCCTTGCAACCGGTTGAGCTTGTGATTGACCACTCTATTCAAGTCGATAAATTTGGCAGTCTTGATGCCATGGAAATCAATGGTGAATTAGAATTTGAGCGCAACAAAGAACGTTATGCGTTTTTACGCTGGGGACAAACAGCCTTATCTAATTTTAAAGTAGTGCCGCCTGATACCGGTATTGTGCATCAAGTTAATTTAGAATATTTAGGACGTGTTGCCTTTGTACAAGAAACCAATGGCGAGACTTGGGTTTATCCAGATACATTAGTGGGTACGGATTCTCACACGCCTATGATTAATGGTTTAGGTGTTTTAGGTTGGGGCGTTGGCGGTATTGAAGCAGAAGCTGCCATGTTAGGACAAGCCGTTTCAATGTTAATTCCTGAAGTCATAGGTTTTAAATTAACTGGACGTTTACCTGAAGGCGCAACCGCTACCGATTTGGTATTAACCGTTACGCAAATGTTAAGACAAAAAGGTGTAGTTGGAAAATTTGTAGAATTTTATGGAGATGGTTTAGATCAATTACCTGTTGCCGATCGTGCAACCATTGCCAATATGTCGCCTGAAAATGGCTCAACTGTAGGCTTTTTCCCAGTTGATCAAGCAACACTGGATTATTTAAAATTAACAGGTCGAGATCCTGAACAAATTGCATTGATTGAGTCTTATTCCAAAGCGCAGGGTTTGTTTCGTGATAAAACCACGGTTGAGCCTATATTTACTGATACTTTATTTTTAGATTTAAGTGAAATCACACCTTGTATTGCAGGACCAAAACGTCCGCAAGATCGCATTGCGCTACAAGAAGCAAAAACAGTATTTTTAAAAGATTTACAACATTTTGCGCCAAATGCTGTGTTAGATCAGAAAACGCAATTACAACATGGCGCAGTTGTGATTGCTGCAATCACAAGTTGTACTAACACTTCAAATCCCG
>JBEKTV010000150.1:0-3977 GCA_049515675.1 Gammaproteobacteria bacterium
AATTACAAAAAATGAAATAATTAAAACAATTTTTTTATTGCGCACTGCAGTTACAATAAATGAAATTGCAATTAATAAAAGTATTAAAAATCCTATCCACAAACCACTCATTGTGATTCATCCTTATGATTTTTACGTGCCTGTCTGATTATTAAGACCACAGTCACTACTGCAAGCAATAATAAAACAACTGGGCCAAACCAAAGTATGCTGGTGCTTTTCTTTACTGGCGGTTGATATAAAATAAAATCACCATAACGTGCGGTTAAAAATTTAATAATCTCTTCATCACTTTGCCCTGCATTTATCCGCTCATAAACAGCATCACGTAAATCTTTGGCAAGTGTTGCATCTGAATCTAAAACCGTTTGATTTTGACAAACTAAACAACGCAGCTTTGCGGTTAAATGATAAAATCTATCTTCATCTTGGGCGTTATTGAATGTATAAGGTAAGCGCGCACGTGAAGGTTTTAATTCTTGGATCATAGGTAGAAAATTATTATTCCAAATATCGTAGGACAACATACCAATATGACGATAACGCACAACACCTTGCGCATCAACTAAAAAAGTTTCAGGTACGCCAATCACACGCCATTCCATACCGTCGATTCCCTGTGGATCAAATAATACTTTTTTATAAGGATTACCGCGCTCATCTAACCAAATTTGCGCCTCCCCTCTATTGTCTTGATAATTTAAACCAATAAATGGATAACCTTGTGAGGCTAAATCAACAATCACATCATGCTCTTTTGCGCAAGGTGGACACCAAGATGCAAACACATTAATTAAAAACAGATCGCCTACTAAATCTTGTGTCGTATACTTTACAGTTTCAGCAAATAAATCTTCTAGGGAAAAATCAGGTAATGGTTTATCTAATAAGGCTGATGGCATTTGCTGCTGATCGCGATTCAAGCCTTTTGAAAAAATAGAAATCAAACCCACACAAACAAAGACAATCACCATGGACCACAATATTTTTCTATACATCTTAACTCTCTTTTTTTATTCGATATCGTTTATCACATACACCTATCAATGCACCTAATGCAATAAATAGACCACCTAACCAGATAAAACGGATAAATGGTTTATAATAAATTCTCACTGACCATTCTTGTTCGCCTAACTGCTCACCTAGCGCTACATATAAATCTCGTGTAAATCCTGGATCAATATCAGTTTGACTTTGGGCAATTTGGCTCACGTTGTATACACGTTTTTCAGGATGTAAATGGGTCACATATTTCTTTTGGTGATAAGCATCAATAGTTGCAATTGTCGTAGTGTAGTTTGGACCCACGCCTTTATTTAATGCACTTAAAGTAAATTCATAAGGTCCTGCAGTTGCAGTATCACCTAATTTCATATAAACATCTTGTTCAACTTCTAATTGTTTTGATAAGCCTACTCCGAGTAATAATATTGCCACACCAAAATGCGCACAATACATCCCTGCTTCGCTTGCGGTAATCGTTCTAAATCGCGTAATAATATTTTCAAGTAAAGAAAAAATAAGCCATGCTGCGAGGCCTATTGTTAACATAATACCAAACGGCATAAACAGACTTAAACCAAAAGCAAGTAAAAATGGTATTAATAAGTGTTGTAATAATTCCCGATAATTGGATGTCTTATATTGACTTGCCGGTCCAAAGCCCATAAAAATAATGAGGATGACCATTAAAGGCACAAACACACTTGAATAATAAGGCGGCCCTACGGAAATTTTGTTACCTGTGAATATTTCTAAAAACAATGGATATAAGGTACCTAATAACACAGTTGCGCAGGCAATCACTAATAGTGCATTATTTGTTAATAAAAAAGTCTCGCGCGATAAATAATCAAATCCTGCAGTACTTTTCATTTGTGGCGATCTAAATATATATAACACTAAAGAAGATGCAATTACTACGCTTAAAAATAATAAAATATACAAGCCGCGTTCAGGATCATTAGCAAAAGCATGTACCGAAGTCAAAATACCTGATCGCACTAAAAATGTACCCAGTAAACACAGTGAAAAAGTAAATATCGCGAGTAAAATCGTCCAGCGCTTAAAAGTATGACGCTTTTCAACCACAGCTAATGAATGAATTAATGCGCAGCCTAACAGCCATGGCATAAATGATGCATTTTCAACCGGGTCCCAAAACCACCAACCACCCCAACCTAAAACATAATAAGCCCACCAACTGCCCACAACAATACCTAAAGTTAAAAACATCCAAGCAATTAAAGTCCAAGGACGCATCCATCGTGCCCATTGTGGATCTAATTTTCCTGTGATTAATGCAGTGATGGCAAATGCAAATGCCACAGAAAATCCTACATAACCCATATATAATAATGGTGGATGTATAATGAGTGCAGGATCTTGTAATAATGGATTTAAATCTTGGCCGTTAAATGGTGCAATAGGTAATGCGCGTAAAAATGGATTAGAGGTAAATATAATAAAAACTAAAAATCCTACGCTTAAAACCCCTAATACCGATAATAATATTGCATGTGTTCTTTCAGGTAAATGTCGGCCTAATACTGCAACAGCTGCGCCCCAGCCTGATAACATCAATACCCATAATAATAATGAACCTTCATGTCCACCCCAAACCGCGCTGATGCGATACATTAAAGGTAAATCAGTGTGCGAATGCGCAGCAACATAGGTGACTGAGAAATCATTTTGTATGAATGCATATTCAAGGATTAAGAAACTAAACAATATAAAAATAAATTGTGCGATGCACATTAAACGTGTACTACGCGCAGGATAAATTTGTAGTACAGCGAAACACAAGGCCAGAATTAACGCAAATTGTCCAAGCTCTGGAATCATAATGCAGCCTCATTCACATGAACTCTTTTTAAAGATTCCATCACTTCAGGTGGCATATAATTTTCATCATGTTTGGCTAAAACTTCGGTGGCTAAAAATGTATTATCCGGTTGTAATTTACCCAGTACCACAATGCCTTGATCTTCACGAAATAAATCCGGCAAAATTCCGGTATAATGAACAGTAATATTATTTTGTGTATCGGTTAATTGAAATTCAACAAATAAAGATGTTTGACTGCGCTTTACACTGCCTGGCACCACAATGCCACCCATACGAATCATTTGATTTTTTGGCGCGTCTTGCAAAAGATCACTTGGGGTAAAAAATAAATTAATATTTTGTTGTAAAGCAAACAGCGTCAAACCCACTGCGGTCGCTAAACCTAATACTAATGCAATAATTAATATTGTTCGATTTTGATGTTTTTTAGAAAAACGTATCATATCACTCACTATTTGGTTTTATAAAATACATATAATAAATATACCGCTAAACAGCCAACAGTAATACCTACTGCGCTCCAAATATAAATTCCGTAATCAGCCATCATTTTTTCCTTAACTGTAAACAGATAACACAGGCATAATATAAAACAAACGCCAAAATCATCAGTAATAACGGATATAACATACTGCTATCCATTGTCGGTTTTGCAAAACGGCTTAAGGTTGGACCTTGATGCAAAGTATTCCACCACATCACTGAAAAATGAATAATCGGAATATTAATCACACCAATAATCGCTAAATAACTACTCGCGAGCGCACCTACTTTTTGTGGCAGCGCATCACGTAGCGCCATATAACCAAAAAATAAAAATAATAAAATCAGCTCTGAGGTTAAACGTGCATCCCAAATCCACCACGTTCCCCACATGGGTTTACCCCAAATGCTGCCAGTGATTAGGGCAATAAATGTAAACAATGCCCCTACAGGCGCACTGGCTTTTGCAATGGTGTCAAATATTTTAATTCGCCAAATTAAAAAAAATGCGGCTGATAATGCCATAGTGCTATAAACCATCATAGACAAAAATGCGCTAGGCACATGTACATAAATAATCCTAAAGGCATCACCTTGCTGATAATCGCTAGGGGCATAAAATAATCCCCACACTAAACCTA
>JBEKTV010000151.1:0-3965 GCA_049515675.1 Gammaproteobacteria bacterium
TGTATTTTGAGTGGAAACATTATGTGTACATCTCTCGAAACATTGTTTACCGACTAAACGCTTCACTAAACTTGGATTGTGATTAATGGCATCGTGTAGATTTAATACTAATAAACCATCTGTGCTATTAAATGCGGTGTCTTGATCAAAGGCAATAATTCTACCAGTGAGAGAGAGATAAATCGGTATTAACGGCGGAATTGTTTTGCCGTCTTCTTCTATGCTCGCAATCATTGCATTTAACATAGACATTGAGCTCACCGTAGCGACTATGCGCTGCCATTCGTGTGGCGACATTTTAAGATCAAACTGTGGTGGATTTTTAGGTGTGACCCAGGCTGAAAATTCTGAGTGACCGTGGTGTTTTAATAAATACTCTAACATTAATTTTTTCGAAATAGGCTGAAATTCATTACTCATACTCACTACGCCAAAAAATGTTTGAATGCCTGATTCAATCAATACTTGACTCATAGAGCCTAATAACATGGATAAACTAACCGGTGATTTTTGATAATCTTTAATGATAAATGCGCGTGAGACTTCTGCTGCTTGACCTAAGGCTTTAAAAAATTCAGGATTAAAATCATATTGGGTTGCAGTGTATAAACCTGCGATGCCATATTTAGCAATAATTTCTTGGGTAAAACCAATTCTATAAGCACCAATTAAGCGTTTTTTGGGTTTATCCCATAAAGTTAAATGTGAATAATAATCATCAAATGCGTCAAGGTCGCGCAATAGTCCACTGCCCTCCCCAACTTCACGGAAAGTGAGTTCACGCTGGCGGCCAATTTCATCTTTTAATGCTGTAAATATTACTGCATTTTCAGGATTTAAATCCAATAATTGTTGTTGATTAAAGATTAATACTGAATAGGTATCACTGTCTCTGACCATAAAATCAGGCACATTTAATAATAAATCAAATGCCTGGTGTAATGTGGACTCTGACACATCAGTTTTCGTCACTTCATCAATAGTACTCGCAAATTCACGTGCAGGTTTAATTTCGCGGGCTTGTAGCGCATAGGTACAACTGCGCACAAAATTAAGTCTTGCCTCATCATCAGGCAATGACTCGAGCAATTTAACTTGAATAGGATGCGCTGCTCTTACTGTCATGTTCTCACCCAATAAATGATTGGTGACACGGCCAATTTGCATGGTTCTAAATACAGGATGCAATAATCCTAGTTTTAAAAAAATGCTGTCATTTTGACCAACAATAAATAGCGGTAATACTGGTGTTTGACTGCGCAAACTCAAGCGAATTAGATTATTACTCCAGGTGTTATCTCTTGCCCAGGTTTCCTCAAAACTTTTAATCGCTGAAATCTCGCCTGAGGGAAATAATAACACTGCATGACCATTCTCTAGCCACTCGATAGCATCACGCATAATTTGCATATTTTTTTTAGCATTTTCTTTTGCCGTACCAAAGATGGCAACAAAATATAAATTGTCGTCTAAGCCTGGCATGCTGGTGGCTTCATTCATAATGATTTTATAATCATCACGAATTTGATGTAAAAGTGAGCCTAAAATCACGCCATCCATAATGCCGTGGGGATGATTAACTACAATCACAACGCCACCTTCTTTTGGAATTCGCTCAATGTCTTGTGGTGAAATAGTGAATGTGGTTTTAAGTTCTTTAAGTGTTTTGGTCCAAAGGTCAGTGTTGGAGGGATCCTGCATCGCGCGACTATACGCATTTTGAAATGGACGTAGGCGAAATAATGGCGCTAAAACAAAATCAAAAAATTTATTGGCCCACTGCCCTATGCGTGTAGTTTCATTGGCCAGTCTGACTTTGGGATATTGACTCATATTAATCTAATAATAAAGTAAGACATTTACATGCGCCACCTGCTTTGATAAATTCAGACATGTCGCATTCATGCACAGTATAACCTTTGGTTTCTAGGTGTTTTTTGGTTTCCGGACAACCGCTTGGAATGATCACATTTTTACCTAGCACAACAGCGTTACAAGCAAAATGTTTAGCTTCATTTTCCGGCACTGCAAAAACTTCAATTCTGTCTTTAATTTCTTTTTGTGATTCTTCTGAAAATGCAGGCGGATACCAAATCGCAAATTTATCATCAATTGGGCAAAAACAAGTGTCCATGTGATAAAAATAAGGATCAACCAGACGACACAGCACAATATTATCCGAGTGCAATGTTTTTAAATTTTCGTGAAATTCTTTATCACTTCTAAATCCATGACCATAAAATAAAACATCGCCCATAAATAAAGCATCGCCCGCGCCTTCAAAATAATAAGTGTGATCTTTATCATAAAAAACGGTTTGAAAACCATTTTCGATAAACCAATCATTAAAATGCTGGCTCTCGTCTTGACGCTCTTTAAATCTAAAATTTGAAATATAAGCAATATTATTGTGAATTAATGCTGCATTTGCAGTAAACACCATATCAGGTAGCATTTCTTTAGGTTCTACTAAATGCACTTCTTTTGCAACTTTTTTAATCGTTTCAAATAGATTTTTCCACTGTTGATAAGCTAATTTATGATCGACTTGATTGTTAATCTTCATCCATGGATTAATTTCATAGGAAATTAAATAATATTTAGGCTCACACATTAATACTTTCATATACCGCTCTTGTTATATTCTTGGTGACGTCTATGCCAGCTACGCTTAATCAAATGTAGCGTAGATGGTACAAAGTGACTAATCACTTGTTTAATATTGCTGCTGTTAATAAAATTATCCGTTAAAGATAAGGTGTGCTCAGTATTGTAAACACCGTGCCACCAATTACTTGGCGTAAACACTAAATCGCCTGGATTTTGCAGCACATAAAACCCTTTGGCTTGCTTAAACAACGGATATTTTTCGTAATTAGGTTTGAATGGGTTTACTTTGCCATTGTAAATAAATTTTGTTTGGTCCTTTGGGTAAAACACCCACAGTTTTTGACCTCTAAAGACAGCATTCCATGCATTAGTCGATAAAATATCAATATGCAGTTTTGATGCTGAATTTTTAGGGCCAATATAAAACGCTAAAAATTTAGAAACTGGTGTAAACTTATCCAACCAACTGTCAAAATACTGTGGCACGCTATAATCGGCCACTAACTCTGGGCAATTCGTGCCCACAAACCAATCTAATAAATAAAGTGGGTCAGTATCCTCATTATTGTGGATATAGTCAATGTATTCTTTAAAGGTCATTTTTTCAAAACGGTTGCGGTTACTGGTGCGATAAACAATGACAGGACGCGTGCCATATTGCTTGGCAAAAAAGTCCCAGTCCCATTTTTGCATAGCAGGTGTGTCTTTAACACCGTTTTTGAGCATAAAAGGAATATTAGGACGACCAAAGCGTGTCAGAAATTCATCCTTGTTAAGCGACTCACAGCTTGCGATTTGCGGCAAAGCCTGAATATGAGTATGTTCCATAAATTTTTATTTCCGAGTTAAATCAATTAATAGCGACTCTAACTGTAATAATGGGTTAATACTGCTATGTTGCAAGACCATTTTACGCAACTTTTGTACCCTATCCCAGCTCGCAAATTCCCTTAGTTTAGCAAAATAAATTTCTATTTGCGCTAACAATATTAATAAATCTTCTTTTTGCCATTTTTGCGCCATAGTGAGCGGGTCTAATCTACCCTTTTGTAGCGCTTCACAATCTGCAAATAGCGCTTGTTGCAATTCATAGATATTTTCCTGTGGTACAGCAGAAAATCGCACAGATTGGCAGCGGCTGCGTATGGTTGCCGGCAATGCAGCAGGTCTATCTGTAGTGAGGAAAAAATAAGTATTACCTGAGGGTTCTTCTAAGGTTTTTAGCAAGGCATTACTTGCATTAGTATTCATATCATGTGCGTGCCCAATAATCAGTATTTTTTTATCGGCACATTGCGGAGTTTGCTCACAAAAATCAGTTTGGCTGCGAATAAGATCAATGCCTATCGTATTGC
>JBEKTV010000152.1:0-3930 GCA_049515675.1 Gammaproteobacteria bacterium
AATCAGATCTGATTGATTTTCTTGCTCAGCCAGCCAGCGCGCAGCTTCACTACTCGCACCACTTTGCGATAAAGTATAAACCGATGCACCATTGGCACGTGAATCATGAAATGCATCTGCATGAATAGAAACAAATAAATCCGCTTGATGTTTGCGAGCGATTTGGCTGCGTTGCCTAAGCGGAATAAAATAATCAGCATCACGTACTAACACAGCCTTCATCCCCGGCTCTTTACGAATTAATTCTGCTAATTTTTTTGAAATCGCCAAGACAATATTTTTTTCATGGGTACCACTTGGGCCGATTGCGCCTGGATCTTCGCCGCCATGACCTGCATCAATTGCCACCACAAACGCTTTATTAGCGGCTTTTTCAGGAATGCGTGGCTCTGATTTTTGCACAACTGGTGTTGGGCTAGCACTTGGACTTGCAGTTGTAGTATTGATTAAATCAATAACTAAACGATCGCCATAAGGTCCGCTTGCAGCGAGCGTAAATACTTGCGGTTTAATTTTATTTTTTAAATCGAAAACTAAGCGTAAAGTATTTTTATCATATTGCGCATAACGCATAGAAGTAATGGGCATAGGCCAATTAAGCGCACTGGTATTGGCGACAAATTTACCGTTGGGAATATCAATCACTAAACGATCCGGATTTTCTAATAGGAATTGCTTAAACTGCGTGCCGCTGCTTAAATCCAATACTACACGTACTTTTGTCGGCTCAGGCCAAATACGAATATTTTTGATATCTGCTGCGTGAACAGCAAATGAAAATAAAGCGATAAAAAATATAACTACTCTCACGTTCTTACTTCCTGTTAACACTTTGATGTGCGCGCAATCAGCTCATGACCTGCTTGCGTATTTGCACTTAAAATAATTTTACGGTGATGATCAATGATTTTTAAATCACAAATCAAATCCGCTTGCGGCAAAATTGCCGCGCGTTCTGGCCATTCGATAATGCATAAAGCTTCATCGGTAAAATAATCTCTAAATCCCACATCCTCAAGTTCGTGAATATCACTCATACGATATAAATCAAAATGATGTATTGTTCGCGCAGCTAATTCGTAAGTTTCAACCAAAGTATAGGTAGGGCTTTTCACTGTTTGCGTATAACCAAGACCACGCAAAATACCACGCGTTAATGTGGTTTTACCCGCGCCCAATAACCCATTCAAATAAATCACATGCAAATCATGACTGTTTTCGCCAATCATTTGGCCTAGCGCTAAAGTCTGTTGCTCATTTTCTAGCATTTTATCCATTTACTAATTGCCTAATAAACGGTAATAAATCTGTAGCCATCATGCCGCGCATGCCTTGCTTTGCCGCCAAATCGCCAGCATTTGCGTGAATATTTACGCCTAATTCCGCCGCATCAAATAAAGACAGTCCTTGTGCAACTAGTGCTGCAATCAGGCCACTTAAAATATCACCCATGCCTGCGCTGGCCATACCTGGATTTCCCGCAGCACATTGCGAAGGTTTGTGGTTTTTATCAATAATTAAAGTGCCCGCGCCTTTTAGCACAATCACACCACCGTATTTTTTTTGTAAAGCAATGCTGGCGTTGTGTCTATCGTTTATGATTTCTTCAAGGCTACAATTTAATAAGCGCGCCGCTTCAGCTACATGCGGTGTTAAAATCCAATGTTCACGGGTGATGGGCTGTTTTGCTAATAAATTCAGCGCATCAGCATCAACCACCATAGGTAAAGACCTAGATAAAACTGCAGTGAATAATTCATGCGACCATGCCGTTTGTCCTAAACCTGGGCCTACAACCACATGTGTTGCTAGTGTTAATAATGCTTGTAATTCACGTACATCTTCAACACCGTAACACATCACTTGCGGACAATTCACAATTAAACCTGTTGCATGCGATGGATGTGTGGCAATAATTGCTTTTCCTGCACCTGCACGCAGTGCTGCTTGCGCTGCCATTAAAGGTGCGCCTGACATTCCAGGGGCACCACCAATAATTAACACGGTACCAAAATCACCTTTGTTAGCATTTTTATCGCGCGGCGCTAGGGTTTTCATTTAAATAATTCACTTCGATAATGTTTTAATTCTTCTAAGGATTCACGAATATCATCTAAGGCGCGATGACTACTATTTTTCTTTTCCACCACTGCTTGTTTGGCCCAACGTCTTGCCAATTCTTTTAAAGTGCTGACATCAATATGCCGGTAGTGAAAATAATCGTTTAAATCTGGCATATATTTTCTTATAAATTGTCTATCGGTACAAATGCTATTACCACACATAGGTGATTTTTGTGGGTTGACATGTTTTTTCACAAAATCTAAGGTTTGCTGCTCGGCCTGTTTAACAGTAATAATGCTTTTTCTCACCGCGTCAACCAATCCTGTTTTGGTATGTTGATTTGTATTCCACTCATTCATATTGGATAAAATCTCATCGGTTTGATGAATAATTAAATTAGGTCCTTCGGCAATAATATTTAATTCACTGTCTGTAATTAGGGTCGCCATTTCTATAATAACTTCATGGCGAGGATCAAGCCCGGTCATTTCTAAATCAACCCAAATTAAATTCCAATCTTTTTCACTCATTGTCCTTCCTTAATTAATACTTATGCAAAATGAAGCAAATAAAGTATTTTTTTGCTCATGGCTAGCGCAAAATCGCCAAAAAACACTTCATTTGCTTCATTTTGCCTAAGTCCTATTTTAGCTATTTAGAGGTATAGCATAAACCCTTATGATTATGTTAAAATTTCATATTTAACTAACGGTAATTATGAAGCTAACTACATTTATTCAATACTGCATTCCGCAACACTTAGCATCACGCTTATTTGGCATACTGCTGAACTCTAAAAACGAATGGCTAAAAAATAGGCTCATCCGCAAATTTATTAAACATTATAACGTGAATATGGATGAAGTGGCAGATTCAAATCTTGCTGCTTATCCAACATTTAATGCTTTTTTCTCACGCGCACTAAAAAAAGGCGCAAGGCCTATAGTGGGTTTGCCTGAAGCAATTGCATCCCCTGCCGATGGCACAATTGCGCAAATCGGTATTGCTGATAAGAATCAGCTCATACAGGCTAAAGGCCATTTATTTACCCTTGAAGATTTATTTGCAGGTGATAAAGCTTTGGCGGACACATTTATTAATGGCCATTATTCCACTATTTATTTAGGGCCGCCGGATTATCATCGCATTCATATGCCGCTGACTGGTACTTTAAAGCAAATGATTTATGTGCCTGGAAAATTGTTTTCAGTGAATGAAAATACTGTGAATGATGTGGGTGGTATTTTTGCACGCAACGAGCGGGTGATTTGTGTATTTGATACTAAAGCAGGTCCTATGGCCGTCATCATGGTCGGTGCGATTTTTGTTGGCAGTATGGTGGTGACCTGGGATGGCATGGTAGCACCAAATCGGTATAATACGATTACCAAAAAAACCTATGCCGATAAACCCATTCATTTAGCAAGAGGCGATGAGATGGGATATTTTCTAACAGGTTCAACAGTGATTACTTTATTTGCTGAAAATAAAATTAACTGGCAAAGCAATTTACACAATAATTCCACCATTAAAATGGGACAAGGCATTGGCACGTTTTAACACTGAAATTATCGCGAAATCCTCCCACAATCATGCGCGCGTGACCAAAGTCACCACCGCGCATGGCAGTTTTGAAACCCCTGCATTTATGCCAGTTGCAACCCGGGCATTTGTCAATCATATGAGTCCGCGCGATTTAATTGAAAGCGGTAGTCAAATTATTTTAGGGGGTAATACTTATCATATGCTAGTCAATCCTGGCATGGATATTATTCGTGCTGCTGGCGGCATGCATAAATTTATGAACTGGAGCGGCCCTATGCTGACCGACAGCGGTGGGTTTCAAGTATTTAGTCTGTCACAAAA
>JBEKTV010000153.1:0-3925 GCA_049515675.1 Gammaproteobacteria bacterium
TATATTTTTATCATTTTCTTTGGGGCATCTATTCTCGCAACCATTGCGTTATATACTAGGCAATCATTAATCGTTGCCTATATGGCTTTAGGTGTTTTAATCGGTCCTTTTGGTTTGCAATGGGTTGATGATCCTGCGCTTATCTCACATATTTCAGATATTGGCATTATATTCCTATTATTTTTACTGGGCTTAAATCTTGACCCTAAAGATTTAATCCGTTTATTAAAAAGCACAACGTGGATTACTTTAATCAGCTCAACGCTATTTGCTGCTGTTGGCTTTGGTATTGCCACATTTTTTGGTTTTACCACCGTGGAGGCATTAATCATCGCCGCATCAATGATGTTCTCAAGTACGATTATCGGCTTAAAATTATTACCCACAACCGTACTCCATCATCAACACACCGGTGAAATTGTGATCAGTATTTTATTATTACAAGATTTAATTGCAATCGCCGTGATGTTACTCATCAATGCTGCAGGCGGGGCAGGGTTAAACTTATGGGAGATCGCACAAATTATTATAGCTTTGCCATTATTAAGTGCATTTTGCTATTTCTTTGAGCGATATGTATTAACAAAATTGCTGACACGTTTTGATAAAATTCAGGAATTTATATTTTTAATTGCAATTGGTTGGTGTTTAGCGATTGCTGAATTAGCCTCAAAAATGCATTTATCACACGAAATTGGCGCATTTATCGCAGGGGTTGCTATTGCGAGCGGTCCTATCGCACTTTTTATTTCAGAAAGTTTAAAACCATTACGTGATTTCTTTTTAGTATTGTTTTTCTTTTCGTTAGGAGCAACCTTTAATTTTCATCAATTGGAAACAGTGATATTCCCCGCAGTTATACTTGCGGTGTTAATGCTAATTCTAAAACCCTTAGTCTTTTCTTACTTGATTAAACGCATTGATACCGTTAAAAATCAATCGCTAGAAATTGGTGTTCGCTTAGGGCAAGTCAGTGAATTTTCTTTATTAATTGCCTATGTTGCCCATGAGCACCATGTCATTGATGATCCTATTTATTATTTAATTCAAACTACGACTATAATAACCTTTATTGTTTCATCTTATGTGATTGTGATGAAATATCCAACACCGATTGCAGCCTCTGATAAATTACGTAGGGATTAATATGCACAATGAACCCGTAGTGATAGCCAGTATTGCCAGAACAGCTTTAGCTTCATTTCAAGGTGAATTCTCAAAAGTTACAAGCGTCGAATTAGGGGCTTTTGCAATAAAAGGCGCAGTTTCGCGTGCACATCTTGCGCCAAATGATATTGATGAAGTGATTATGGGCTGCGTATTACCTGCAGGTCTTGGACAAGCCCCTGCACGTCAAGCTGCATTAAATGCCGGTATTCCAAATAGCACGCCTTGTAGCACAATTAATAAAGTTTGTGGTTCTGGTATGAAAGCAATTATGTTAGCACAACATTTAATTGCATCAGGCGAAAATAAAATCATGGTTGCAGGCGGTATGGAAAGCATGACTCGTGCGCCTTATTTGTTACCAGATGCGCGTCAAGGCATGCGTTTAGGTCACAAAAAAGTATTAGATCATATGTACTTAGATGGCTTGGAAGATGCTTATGACAAACAATTAATGGGTGTTTACGCTGAAGCAACAGCTGAACGTTATCATTTTACCCGCGAAATGCAAGATGAATTTGCGATGCGATCTTTAGCGCGCGCGCAAGAAGCAGCACAATTAGGCATTTTTAATAATGAAATTGTACCCGTTACGGTTAAAGATAAAATAGAAAAAATAGTCGATATGGATGAAGGCCCTGCAAAATTAAATATTAACAAAATTCCGCAGTTAAATCCTGTGTTTAAAAAGGACGGTACTGTTACCGCAGCAAATTCTAGTTCTATTTCCGATGGTGCAGCAGCTATTGTGCTGATATCAGAATCACAAGCGCAAAAAAGAGGCATAAAACCTTTAGCCAAAATTATTGGCAGCGCACAATTTTCACATGAACCCGCATGGTTTACTACCGCGCCAGTAGGGGCGATAAAAAAATTATTAACACAAATTAATTGGTCAATTGACAGTGTTGATCTATTTGAAATCAATGAAGCATTTGCAGTAGTTGCAATGGCGGCAATCCAGGATTTGCATTTACCGGTGGATAAAGTAAATGTACATGGCGGTGCTTGTGCTTTAGGTCATCCTATTGGTGCATCAGGCGCACGCATTGTAGTGACATTGATCAATGCATTAAAACACTATAAATTAAAAAGAGGCATTGCCGCACTTTGTATTGGTGGCGGGGAAGCCACCGCAATAGCTGTGGAACTTTAGATTAAATAACTATTTGCAATTGCGTACGCGCAACCCATTGTCCATGTTCTTCTGCTGCACGCCAGCCGCCGATATTGTCTGCCCAGATAGGATCAACAGCTGAAAAAGCATAGCCAAAATCAACGGTTAATTTTAAATGTTTTGGATCTATAAAATAATTACCACCAATAGTGGCTAAACTTAAATCTTCTTCGGTTGTACCATTTCCCCATTCATAACGAGAAAATATTTCTAAAATATGTTTTTGTGGGTCCACATAAAGACCGCCTTGAATAACCGCGCCTAAAACAGTGGGCTCATCACTTTTTTGGTTTTTATTAGCAGCAAACATGGCAAATGTACTCCAACCGCTGCCTTGAAGGGTAATATCAGCTGTACCTGTAGTATATTCTTGGTCTTGCGTCACAGTATTATTATTGCGCTGATATCCTGCGCCTATACCAAATAATAATGCAACTTCATTTTGATAAGGCGAATTAAAATCTCTTAACTCTTTCCATGAGCCAAAAGGTTTATATTCAAGCCTCGTGAGAAATGCATAAGTGTTGCCATCTTGAAATTCTTCATCTTCTACACTTTGATTTTCATCAGCGCTAGGATGAAAATAACCATTATTTGCAGATACGGTAAATTTGATGGGACCTTGCTCAGTTCCCACTAAAACACCATTAGTATCTTTAACGCTAAAATACTGCCCGACAATAGTTCGTTCTACTGCTAATTGTCGTGTCACAGAAATTAAAAATTCACGAAACAGGGGAACATTAAATTGCCCTGCTTGTACCCAGGTATTTGGCGTAAATGCCTT
Organism: Gammaproteobacteria bacterium; assembly: GCA_049515675.1. GTDB lineage: Bacteria > Pseudomonadota > Gammaproteobacteria > JABCZS01 > JABCZS01 > JABCZS01. The sequence continues at coordinate 3,132 of JBEKTV010000153.1, forward strand.
AGCGATATAGCCTTCATCAACAGCAAATGTGCCATTAGGACCTGCCAGCATACCAAAAACATATTCCCATGAGTCATCAATAAAGTGACCAGTGAAAAATAATTTGGTACGCGCTACTTCAAAGCGTTGGTAATCATCTAAGCCTTCAACATGGGAATAAAGATACCGTGCTTGTACTGTACCATTGAAAAGTAATGAAAAAGTATTATCTTTATTGTGAATATAAAACCCGTCATCATAGCCATATAATTTTTTTTCTGGCAAATGATGCTCGCCCTCAGTAGGAGGTGGATGTCCGTAATCCGGAAAATTCAACTCCTCGTAAGGGCTAAGCGTTTCATCAGTTGTTGTTGTATCTGCCAACACAGTAAATGAGTAAAGCAAACATATCAATGCAATAGTGCACTTCATGTAGGTTTTATATCACTAATTGTAATTGTGCACGCCCAACAAATTGTCCATTATCTTCAGTTACACGCCAACCGTCTGTAGTATTGGCCCAGTTATCACCAATAGCAGTGAAGGCATAACCAAAGTCAGCAGAGAGTTTTAAATGACGTGGATAAATGTAATAGTTTGCACCGACGGTCAAAATACTGAGCTCTTGACTATCAGGAGCAATAAAGTCCACATGCGTTTCGGAATGACCCCATTCATAACGTGAAATCAATTCAACCGTATCGCGGTCTTCATCGACAAATATACCACCTTGAATTTGCGCACCATAAGATGCATCGTCATCATTTTTCAGATCTTGTGTTACAGCACCCATCACAAAAGTATTCCAGCCGCTG
>JBEKTV010000154.1:0-3872 GCA_049515675.1 Gammaproteobacteria bacterium
AAAGGTGAATTATTTGGCCTAATGGGTAGTTCTGGTTCAGGTAAATCTACTTTATTGCAAATGTTAGCAGGACTTGAAACACCTAGCGAAGGTCGCATTTTTATTGATAATGAAGACATGACCCATGTGCCACCCCATTTGCGCCCGGTTAATATGATGTTTCAATCTTATGCCTTATTTCCACATATGACAGTTGCGCAAAATATTGCATTTGGTCTTGAGCAAGATCCGCTCAGCCGTGCTGATATTACTAAACGTGTACATGAAATGTTAGATATTGTCAGCATGAATGATTATGCGCACGAAAAACCGCATACTTTATCAGGCGGTCAACGTCAACGTGTGGCATTGGCGCGTAGTCTTGCAAAACGTCCAAAATTATTATTACTCGATGAGCCTATGGGTGCGCTGGATAAAAATTTACGTGACCGTATGCAATTAGAAGTGGTTAATATTTTAGAAGAATTGGGCGCGACTTGTTTATTAGTCACCCATGATCAAGATGAAGCCATGACCATGTCACAGCGCATTGGCATAATGGATAAAGGTGAAATTATCCAAACCGGTTCACCACAAGAAGTATATGAATATCCCAATTGTAAATTCAGCGCTGAGTTTTTAGGTTCTGTGAATATATTTACCGCGACCATTAATCATGAGCGTCAGGATGATACTTTACTCGATGTTCCCGAAATGCAAGGTATAGTAGAAGTCGATAGATGTTTATCATTACCACAAGGGTTACAAGTGTGGCTTGCTGTTCGTCCTGAAAAAGTAAGCTTATCGATTGAGCGCCCTGATATGGAATTTAATGTGACTAAAGGTCGAGTGCATGATATTGCTTACATGGGTAGTCATTCTATTTACCACGTACTCTTAGAGTCTGGTAAAAAAATCGAGGCCAATGTGTATCACAGTGACCGTTTTGTCACCGAACCATTGACTTGGAATGATAATGTGTACGTTTATTTCCCAGCTGATTCCGTTGTGGTGCTACAAGGATGATTGCGAACATTAAACAATGGTTTTTATCAAGCCGCACTTGGGTATTGGGGATTCCTTATGCTTGGCTGCTCGCTTTTTTAATTTTACCGTTTTTGATTATTTTAAAAATCAGTTTTAGTGAAATGGCCTTAAGCATCCCGCCTTATGTGCCACTTGTGGCCGCACAAAATTTTATTGTTAATTTGCATATCAATTTAAATAATTATGTGACATTGTTCACCGATCCATTTTATATTTCTGCGTATTGGAATTCACTCAAAATTGCATTTTTTTCAACCTTGGGTTGCTTAATCATTGGTTATCCTATGGCGTATTGCATTGCGCGCGCGAACGCCAGCTACCGTTCATTTTTATTGATGTTAGTCGTACTGCCCTCGTGGACTTCATTTTTATTACGCGTTTATGCTTGGATGGGAATATTGCAAGAGACGGGTTATTTAAATCAAATACTCATGGCTTTACATATTATTGATTCGCCTATTCAGTTTTTATATACCAATTTTGCGATTTATATTGGTATTATTTATGCTTATTTACCTTTTATGGTGTTGCCGCTGTATGTATCTATCAGCAAAATTGATTGGTCATTGTTAAAAGCTGCGGCTGATTTAGGTGCACGTCCTTGGACCGCATTTTGGCGGATTACTGTGCCGCTGACATTTGTTGGCATTTTAACCGGTAGTTTATTAGTCTTTATTCCTGTGGTTGGTGAATTTGTGATTCCTGATTTATTAGGCGGCTCAGGCACACATATGATAGGCCGAGTGTTATGGCAAGAATTTTTTAATAATCGTGATTGGCCGTTGTCTGCTGCGATTGCAACCTTAATGCTAGTGCTTTTATTATTACCGATTTACATTTTCACCCGTGTGGAAAAAAATAATGGAGGTGCTACCTAATGCTTAAAACCTCTCCAGTCATTAAAGCAATTACGCTTGGCGGTTATGTGTTTCTTTATGCGCCGATTTTAATTTTAATTATTTATTCATTTAATGAATCACGCTTAGTGACGGTGTGGTCAGGATTTTCTCTCAAGTGGTATTTAGAATTATTCCAAGATGAAATGTTATTAAAAGCAGCCGGCACCAGCTTAACCATTGCGCTTGCAACCGCGACCGGTGCTACCATTTTAGGGACTTTTTCAGCTTATGCTTTAACTGGTTATCGTTTAAAACATGGCGGTGCGTTTTTTAATATTTTAATTCGCGCGCCTATGGTATTGCCAGAAGTGATTATGGGTGTGTCGTTATTATTATTATTTGTCGGGCTTGAAAATGCGATTGGCTTTCCAAGCGGTCGTGGTATGCTTACGATTTGGATTGCGCATATGACGCTAACCTTTGCTTATGCAACCTTAGTCATTATGGCGCGCTTACAAGAAATGGATCGCAGTTTAGTGTTGGCCGCGCGTGATTTAGGCGCAAGAGGCCATACTATATTTTTTAGAATAATTTTACCCTTAATTGCCCCAGCACTGGCAAGCGCATGGTTGCTGACTTTTACTTTATCATTTGATGACTTAGTGATCACAAGTTTTACCGCAGGTCCAGATTCAACAACTTTACCTATGATGGTTTATTCGAGCGTGCGTATGGGCGTTAGTCCTAAAATAAATGCCTTGGCGACATTGATGATCAGTATTGTTACGATCATGGCGATTGCGTTTTGTATTATATTGAATCGATTGGAGAGGAAGAAAATAACGGCTTGAGGCCTAAGGCCTAAGATTGCCATCACATTGCCTTGACGCTTTATTTTCAGTAAACTACCCACATGAACATAGACCCATTGATTAAACAGCGCGGCGAAGATAAGTTATCGCGTATTCCAGTTAAAGTTGAATCTGCGCCTGTGCTTAAAAAACCCGATTGGATTCGTATTCGCCTGCCAACTGGCGATCAAGTCGATAAAGTCAAAGCCATGCTGAGACAAAACCGTTTACATACGGTTTGTGAAGAAGCGGCTTGCCCTAATTTAAGCGAATGTTTTAGTCATGGGACTGCAACATTTATGATCATGGGTGATAAATGTACCCGTAGATGCACATTTTGCGATGTGGGACATGGTCGTCCTGACCCGCTCGATTTAGATGAACCTGTTAATCTTGCCAAAACTGTTCAGCAAATGGGCCTTAAATATGTGGTGATCACATCTGTTGATCGTGATGATTTACGAGATGGCGGTGCTCAGCATTTTGCTAATTGCATCAAAGCTGTACGCGAATACTGCCCCAATACCAAAATTGAAATTTTAGTGCCCGATTTTCGTGGTAAAAATCGCAGGCAAATTGCGATTGAAATCTTATCTACCGCACCGCCTGATGTGTTTAATCATAATATTGAAACGATACCAAGATTATACGCCAGCGTGCGCCCAGGTTCAGATTATCAATGGTCGTTAAATTTACTCAAAGAATTTAAAGCAGCATTTCCACATATTCCAACCAAATCAGGGATTATGTTAGGTTTGGGCGAAACTAATGAAGAAGTGTTGTTATCTATGCAGGATTTACGCGCACATGATGTGAATATGGTCACCATAGGCCAATATTTACAACCTAGCCTTCATCATCATCCTGTATTACGCTATGTCACACCTGCTGAATTTGATTCATTTGCAATAGCAGGCGAGGCAATGGGATTTACCAATGTTGCGAGTGGACCACTAGTGCGTTCTTCTTATCATGCGGATAGACAAGCTCAAGGTCTATGATAGCCACTGTTGCAAGGCTTCAATAATTTTTTGCGCTTGGTCAGGGCTTGAAATATTAAATTTAGAGCGTTGTTTATATTCACCATTTTTCTTTTGGTAACGTCTAATCGTATATTTATCAGCACCATAGTTTTGTTTTTTAGCGTCCCAATCTT
>JBEKTV010000155.1:0-3866 GCA_049515675.1 Gammaproteobacteria bacterium
TTAAGCGCCATAATTTGGGTGATAATGAAATGCTCAAATGCTGTACCATAAGCACTCGTTTTGGGGGTGAGGGGTACATTGAGCGAAAATGCCAAAGCTCTAGCCACGCCATTATCAAAGAAATAAAATTTTGGTTTTTCGGATAATCTCTTTCTTATCGAAGTATGGTAAGGTTCAAGGAAAAATCCGAGCAGCGTATCTTCTAAAATAGAGAAATAATTGATGATGGTTTTATCATCAACGCCTACATCATTAGCAATATTAGCGTAATTAATAATCTGTGTATTACACTGACTACTTACTTCCAAAAATTTTCGAAAAGGATCTAATTTTCTAATCCATTGCTCGGCCCAGATTTCTTCTTTTAAATAAATTTGTGCATAAGCACGTAAAGTTTGTGCGCGCAGTTCATCAGTTTTTGCTAATGCAACACTGGGTAAAAGACCCCATTGCAATGCTTGATGTAAATTAAAATGATGGCCAAGTTCAATAAAAGTAAAAGGAAAAAGATGATATAAAAAAGCACGTCCGGCTAATAAATTTGCGCCTCCATACTTCAATTTTCTAGCGCTGGACCCTGTCAGTACAAAATATTTATCAGTTTCCTCTATTAATCGATGCACAACATCCAGTAACTTGGGTAATTTCTGGATTTCATCGATGACAATGTGAGTAATGTTTTTTGGCAATGCTTTGACAATGGCATAAAGTAAATTAGGCTCTCTTGCAAATTGCTCTTCTTGGTCTAAATCTAATAAATTAATCCACAGCGATTGCTGTTGATTAAATCGCTCTAGAATCAGCGTGCTTTTACCGGTGTTACGTGCACCAAATAAAAAAAAGCTATGATTATCAGGTAGTTGTAAAATTCTCTTAAGCATTGAGACTATACTCCGATTATGGCAGCCATTTATGGATTATAGTCTTTTTAAAATTTAAAACAATGTATTCACTTTTTTATTGAAAGCCAAGCTCATAGGCAGATAATTAAGAATACCAAGGCTGATGGCCTGCTCTATCAATACAGATTTATGATGGCAATGAAATTGTTGTTTTATATTATTGATATAATCTTCTATGGTACGAGAAGAGCGATGCAAGAAATCAGCAATTTTTTTAGGACTCAATCCTCGAGAAAGCAACCATAACACTTCAAATTCTTTTTCACTCAACTGAAATTTTTCACTAGCTTTAATTAAAATATTCTCTTCATCTAGTATTAACGAAGCCCCTTTCATTTTAGTCTTATGCATTATCTGTTTTGCTAATTCATGCATAGAGGAATGTTCTGGGATTCGTTTCATGACAAAAGCTGAACCAATAATATTGTATTGGGTATTGGTCACAGGCACTCGTCTGGTGATGACTAAGGCATAAGTATTTTTTAAAGGTAAAACATCAAAGATGGTGAGCTTCATTCCCTGTAATACTTTTTTATCTTGAGCAATATAGTCTTTAGCAAACAAAACTGAAGGATAAGGCAACTCATCATCGGTAAGCCCACATATTTGTTCTGCACTATTAAAACCGGCCGATATGACAATGTTTTCTGTGGCCTGTTGTATGGTCAAATGAGTATCTTTGTAGCCAATGAAAAGATCTTGATTTTTATGGTTTTTTTGAATGATTGTAGAGATATCATTCGATTTAAAGTAATTTTGACTATGAATATTAAGCATGTTCGAATTATAACATAATCTCAATAAACCGTAAATTACCCGGTTATAAAGCGCATGATCAATAACGTATGGTATTGACATGAATGTGAGGTTTAAAGTGTTCATGCCTATACAAAATGAAAAATCAGATAATGATCAAATTAATACTGTCGATGCGGGTGATACAGATCGCGTCATGCTGCTTTCTATTTGGGTCAAATATTTAGAGGCATTTAAAAACAAAAAAATACTTTTTGCAGGTCTTGGTAATCCTACATTTCCTATTCACAAATACATTGTTTCAGCTGAATTAAAGTATTGGACTCAAGTTTTGCAAAATTCTCAAGAAGCGGACGACTTGATTGTTCGGATGAATCATGCAGCTGCAGCAGGGGATGAACGTGACCTTCCAAAATATAGAGATAATATTGTAAAAATGAAAGGTGCTGTATCTTATTCAGATCCTTCTGGAAAAATAGATGCACGAGAGCTTGCTGCACATGCTTTAAATAAGTGGTATCCCGGTCTTAATGCAAAGGGAGAAAATATTCTTTTGCCAGTGGGTGGTTCAAGCGGTTTATATTCAATTTTTCATTTTATTAATAAATTTAAAAATCAAAGAGGTGTGATAGTAACCTCATTTCCTTATTATAGTCTTTATAGGGGCAATGATAAGCAAAATAAACTTCATCCTATTCATGTGATGAATCAGCCTGGATATAAATTAACAGCTAGCGCATTACAAGAAAGTGTGGATGCTGCAGATAAAAAAAATCTGCCTATTAATGCTTATCTTTTCTGTGATCCAAATAATCCATTGGGCACGGTGACAGATAAAGAGGAATGGCTAAAAATCGCAGCAATATTGCAGCAACGATTAGAAAAAGAAAGAAATTTACCTTCTGAGCAAAAAACACCTATCGTGCTTGATGAAGCTTATGCTGAATTAGGTTTATTTAAAAAACCATATTCTTTATTGACTGTATTCATAGAGCATGCGCCAGAGTTGGTGGAACATGTGATTTTAATGCGCTCTGCAACCAAAGGCTTGTCTGCCGCAGGTGAGCGTATGGCGCTTTTGTATAGTCGTAATCAGGGTTTTATAAAAAAATGTTTAACGCCGGGACTTAATATTTACGGACATATGCCGACTTCAGCCCATGCAAGTTTTAGTGCAGGGTTAGATGCGCTTAACGAATGTTATTTATCGAATATGGTTCACTATTATAAACCACAACTTGAGCTGGTATATAAAAGAGCGCAAGACATAGGCATTAATATGCCAGATCAGCGCTATAAACCCGAGGGTACTTTTTACATTCTACTAGATTTACATGAGTTAATTGGAACTCCTATAAATAAAGAAGCAACAGCGGCGGTAGGTGATAAAAAATTAATTGAAACAGATGAAGATATTTGTTATCACTTAATGTTTGAGGAAAGCGTGATGCTTTGTCCTACGTCTTATTTTGGTTTGAATACAAAAAAAGGTTTTGTAAGAGTAACATGTAGCGGTGGGGACACAGAGCTTAATCTTATCATGGATAAACTTTTAGATCAGATTTTGCGAGCAAGAAAAGTGAAAAATGAACATCTATTGAAAGCTTTAAAAGAATCTGGAGTTCAACTTAAAAATGCAATTAGAATCAAAGAAGCAGTCAATGAAGAAGATAAAGATATTATTGCAGGTGAAAACTTAAAAGCGGAAATTAACAAAATGCTGGCTGTACCTAATTTTGAAAAATCAGAAAAAACAGTGCTTGCAAAAAATCTTAAAACAGAAAATTCACAATTAATAAATTTATTGGAAAAAACCCAACAACTTATTCGCAAGCTTAATCCAGAAGCACAACAAGCTTATGAGAAAAAACGTCAAAAATCAGGACTGACAATTTTACGCGCCTATAGACAATATAAGACTAATGAAAAGGATAAAGCCTATAAAAATGCCCAAGAAGATTTATTAAGCGCCATTGAAAAATTCAAACAAACAAAACAGGATAAGTATGGCTCTGGATCATCGAATACTCCCCTAGTTGTATCAAGGCATAAAACAGAAAAAACGGTCATACATTTGGAAGCGCTGGTTTCAGTATCTTCATTATCTAAATAAAAATATATTAAAGTGTCAATTGTGTCTTGAGAGACATCAACCTACATTTTATTTGCTTCGCGGGAAGGACAGGATAAAATCTGTATATTCTCCTT
>JBEKTV010000156.1:0-3818 GCA_049515675.1 Gammaproteobacteria bacterium
GATGAAGTGCTTGCTTCAGTTTTATTAGATTTATCACAAACTGCAAGCTCACAAGCAAGTTTAGTCATGGGCAGCGCCGTGTTAAATCAATTAGGCGGCATTACGCGTTTACATTCTAAACAAGTACAACACGCAGGTTTTGCCGTGTTAAAATCTCCTGATATTCCATCGATTTTGGTGGAAACCGGATTTATTTCTAATCCATCGAATGAAAAAAATTTGAGATCTAGTGATTATCAAAATAAAGTGGCCAATGCGATCTTGGTGGGGATTAAACAATATATGCGTAGCAGCAATCAGTATAATGATTTACCATCAATCCAATCGGCTTCACTTGCGCACACTATTCAACGTGGTGAAACACTCTCAGATATTGCTGCGCGCTATGATGTGAGTGTATCTTCCATTCGCAAAGCCAATAAATTATCCAATGATAGTATTCGCATTGGTCAAGTGATACAAATTCCACCCAAGTAAATAACCATGTTGCAAACACCACGCATTCACATTCTGCCGCAATATTTAGCCAATCAAATCGCAGCAGGTGAAGTGATTGAACGTCCTGCCTCGGTAGTTAAAGAATTGTTAGAAAATAGTTTAGATGCAAATGCGACTAAAATTAATATTGAAATTATGCAAGGCGGTATTGATGGTATTGTCGTGCAAGACAATGGCTGCGGTGTGCATCCAGATGATATGTTACTCACCTTCAGTCCACATGCAACCAGCAAAATAAAATCAACAGAAGATTTAGCCAATATTATTACTTTAGGTTTTCGTGGCGAAGCGCTTGCAAGTATAAGTTCCGTGAGCGAATTAACCCTGACTTCATCGCAACAAGGAAGTGCCCATGCTTTTCAAGTTAAGGCACAAGGTCGCGACATCAACCCACAAATACAACCTGCCGCACATCCAATTGGAACGCGCGTAGAAGTTAAACAATTATTTTATAATACACCCGCGCGTCGCAAATTTTTACGCACAGCAAAAACCGAATGGCAATATTGCTTTGAGATGATTCAGCGTGTATTACTCAGTCGTTTTGATATTGATTTCACGATTAAGCATAATGATAAACAACTTGCGCGTTTTCCTATCAGCGATATCAAAACCCGTATTGCTAAAGTATTAAGTAAAGAATTTATTGATGTTGCTCATTTTATCGATACAAATACTACACATTTACATTTAACTGGATTTGTAGCGCCTAGTGATTTTACCCGCAGCAGCCACGATTGGCAGCATTTTTTTATTAATGGTCGCATGGTTAAAGACAAACTGATTCAACATGCAATGCGACAAGCGTTTGGTGAGAGTTTGTATCCCGGTCGTTATGCCGTTTATGTTTTATATTTAACTATAGATCCTACGCATGTTGATGTGAATGTACATCCCACAAAACATGAAGTGCGTTTTCATAATGCCAGATTAGTCCATGATTTTATCGTAAAAAGCCTACAAGATGCGCTACAAATATCGCAAGTCTCACACAGTAAAAACACACCCTATGTTACATCATTATTAAAAACACCAGCAGAACACGTTCAACGCACATCAGGCGAATTTTTAACTGTACTTAAAGAGCAACTGATTATCACTAAAACTGAAACAGGTTTAGGCGTGGTTAATCTGCATGCTTATTTTTCTTATCAAGCCGAACAAATGTTTTCGCAAGCGTATGTCACAAGACAGCCACTTTTAACTGCACAAACATTTAAAGTATCAAAAGCACAAGCGACATGGCTTTTACATAATCAACCAAAATTAAATGCCATGGGTTTTTTAATTGATCAATTGGGCGAGCAACAATTTGTATTGCGTGAAATCCCAGCGATACTATCGCGCGCAGATATTTCAGAATTATGGGAAAAACTATTACAAAGCGATCAAAATGATTGGATTAAAATCTTATCTTGTCACGCCATTCCTTCAACAGGATTAGTTTTATCACGAGTCGAAATAGAACAGATTTTAGATGCTATTGATACACTACCCGAATCCGCCCGCTGCCCTCATGGCTTAAAAGTTTGGCAAACGTGGTCTTTGGATGAAATGCTATGAACCCCCCAACCCTTATTTTCCTCATGGGCCCAACGGCAAGTGGTAAAACCGCAATTGCCATGGACCTTGCTAAACGTATAAATGGTGAAATCATTAGTGTGGATTCTGCACTGATTTATCAAGGCATGGATATTGGCACTGCAAAACCTTCGCCACAGGAACTTGCAGAAATCCCGCATCATTTAATTGATATTTGTGATCCGAAAACACCTTATAGTGTTGCTGATTTTTGTAGTGATGCCAAACATGCAATTGATGATATTTTAGCGCGCGGTAAAACGCCATTGTTGGTCGGCGGTACCATGATGTATTTTTATGCCTTAAAGCATGGATTATCTATGATGCCAGCAAGCGATCCTGTTATCAGAAAAAAACTAGAGCAGCAGATGCAAATACAAGGTTTGCAAAGTTTATATCAACAATTAAAAACTGTAGATATACTACTGGCCAATTCTTTACACACAAATGACACACAACGTATTTTACGCGCGCTAGAAGTTTACGAATCTACCGGCATTCCATTAAGCGAGTGGCAAAAAAATGCCGATAAAAATAAACTTAAATTTGATATTCGTTCATACGCAGTGATGCCCGCCGAGCGCGAAACTTTACATCACAATATTGAAATGCGGCTTAAGAAGATGTTAGCGCAAGGCTTTATGGATGAAATGCAAAGACTTTATCATCGCGGTGATTTGTCTGAAGATTTACCTTCCATGCGCTGTGTGGGTTATCGCCAAGCTTGGCAATATTTATCCGGGGAAGGTGACTTTCTGCTTATGCAAGAGAAAATTTTAGCAGCAACAAGACAGTTGGCTAAAAGACAAATAACTTGGCTACGAAAATGGTCAGATTTGATATGGTTTGTGCCGAAATTTATTATTAAGTCATTCTGAATATTGCGGTTAGCGCAATTAGTATTTTTCCTCATTGCAATCTTTAATAAACACATATAAAATCGATTCCCTTAACATAAGGAAAAGAAGAACATGTCTAAAAGTCAATTATTACAAGATCCTTTTTTAAATGCCTTACGCAAAGAACGCGTTCCTGTTGCAATATATTTGGTGAATGGAATTAAGCTACAAGGACAAGTTGAGTCCTTTGACCAATTCGTGATTTTATTAAAAAATACGGTAAGTCAAATGGTTTATAAACATGCGATTTCGACAATTGTCCCCGCACGTAATGTAAAAATGCCAGCAGGTTTAACTATGGATGAGGGTGAAGAAGAAGCACCCGCACCAGGAAACACTTAGTGTCAGAGCGTTCATTACTACTGCACGTTGATGTTGCTAAAGCAAGTAGTCATGAAGATTTAGATGAATTTCGAGCGCTTGCAGATGCTGCAGGCGCAGAAATTTTGGATTTGATTATTGTTCGCCGTGAACAAGTTGATGTGCGTTATTTAATCGGTAAGGGCAAAGTCGACGAAATTGCTCATATTGTTGCCGATAAAAAAGTTGACCTCCTTATTGTTAATCACAGTTTATCTCCCTCGCAAGAACGTAATCTCGAACGTATATTAAAATGTCGTGTCATTGACCGCACTGGCTTAATTCTCGATATTTTTGCGCAGCGCGCGCATAGTTTTGAAGGAAAATTACAAGTTGAGTTAGCGCAGCTCAATCACTTAGCCTCACGCTTAATTCGTACTTGGACTCACTTAGAGCGTCAAAAAGGCGGAATAGGTTTACGCGGTCCAGGGGAATCACAACTAGAAACCGACAGACGATTAATTCGTGGGCGGATTAAAA
>JBEKTV010000157.1:0-5009 GCA_049515675.1 Gammaproteobacteria bacterium
TATTATTATGGCGTTTGATGAATGCACCCCCGAGGCCGGCGGCATGGATGCCGCCATTAAAGCCATGGACAGAACTCATCGTTGGTTACTCGAATCTAAAGCTATTCATGAAGCATCGCCCAATTCTGGATATGGTTATGAACAAGCATTATTTGGCATTATTCAAGGCGGCAGCTTTCGTGAGCTACGCGAAAAAAGTGCCGAATTTATTGTGAATGCCAACACCGATGGTATTGCCATTGGCGGAGAAATTATTGGATTTGATCGCGAGAACACCGCGGAAGTGATGGAATGGATACGCCCAATATTACCAGAACATAAAACCCGTTACACTATGGGTGTAGGTTTAGGTCCCCAGGATTTAATTGAAGTCGTTGCCAATGGTATTGATATTTTTGATTGTGTCGCGCCTACACGCAATGCAAGACACGGCGCACTTTATCACGGAAAATTTATTCATGAAAATAATTGGCTGAAATTTGCAGGCATAAATGGCAACGATCGTTTACTGATTAAAAAATCCATTTACGCCAAAGATGAAACACCGATTATGGAAGATTGTACTTGCAGTACCTGCCAGCAATTTACTAAAGCTTATTTACATTTTTTATTCAAACAACAAGGCGCCTTGTATTATCAACTCGCCTGTATTCATAATGTTCATGTGATGCAAGAAGCCTGTCGGTTGATACGTAAGATGATAAAGATTGACATCTAAATAATTATAAGTTATAATTTTGACTTAATATTTATTTAAAGAGAATGTCATGCACCAAAAATTCATGCAAGCCTTGGAAACTGGCAATATCGAGACTTTTCAATTAGTTATAGATAGTTGGAATGAAAAAACTGATGGCTCTATTGTTCCTCACTTAGAGCAAGCCTTGATTCATGCTGCAGAAAATAAACAAGATGAATTGGCAAATTATCTATTAAATTACCTATTAGTAACAGACAACTTTAATCCTGCCAATTGTGTAAAAATAGCCATAGAATTAAATTACTATGAAGCGGAAATTCAATCTAGAGCGATATCCCCAAGAATCACTGAAGACTCCATGGCTCCTTATTACTTAAATTACTTAAATTTTATTTCATGGGACGCAGCCGAAGACATATTAGAAAACGCAAAACCTTACAAAGCACAAATAGTCGACGCACTTATTGCACAACCCGACGATGAAATATTAGAAAACGCTATCAAACATAATCAGAATGGACTGGCGAGATTTATTCTGACTTGTGAAGTACAGACTACCTTTACTTGGAAATCCTTTAAAAATATTGATAACAGTGTTGATAAAATCCAAGCGGAAATTGAGAAAAGAAGTGGCCTTGCAGAAAATAAACAAGATGAATTGGCAAATTATCTATTAAATTACCTATTAGTAACAGACAACTTTAATCCTGCCAATTGTGTAAAAATAGCCATAGAATTAAATTACTATGAAGCGGAAATGACCTTTGGCTAAATCTGCAGCGTGAGCGGCAATTTTATAAGTAATAATGCCTGCACGCACATCTTCACGATTCGGTAAACCTAAATGTTCTTTCGGTGTGACATAACACAACATGGCACAACCATACCAACCTATCATCGCAGCACCAATACCTGAAGTAATATGATCATATCCTGGTGCGATATCAGTAGTTAATGGTCCTAAAGTATAAAACGGCGCTTCATGACAATATTCTAATTGTTTTTCCATATTCTCTTTAATCAAATGCATAGGCACATGACCTGGGCCTTCTATCATGGTTTGTACATCATGTTTCCAGGCAATTTTGGTGAGCTCGCCTAAAGTTTTTAATTCGGCAAATTGCGCTGCATCATTTGCATCATGAATAGAACCTGGACGCAAACCATCACCTAATGAAAATGAAACATCATAAGCTTTCATGATGTCGCAAATTTCTTCAAAGTGGGTGTATAAAAAGTTTTCTTGTTTATGCGCCAAACACCAAGCCGCCATAATGGCACCGCCACGGGAAACGATGCCGGTCACGCGATTTTTGGTAAGCAGCGCATGATCATGTAATACACCTGCGTGAATAGTAAAATAACTCACGCCTTGTTCGGCTTGTTCAATTAAAGTATCACGATACATTTCCCAAGTGAGTTCTTGTGCTTTACCATCGACTTTTTCGAGTGCTTGATAAATCGGCACAGTGCCAATTGGCACAGGCGAGTTACGAATAATCCACTCACGGGTTTCATGAATATATTTACCGGTGGATAAATCCATCACATTATCCGCGCCCCAGCGCACAGACCAGGCTAGTTTTTCTACTTCTTCGGCAATAGATGAAGTCACGGCGGAATTGCCAATATTGGCGTTAATTTTCACTAAGAAATTACGGCCAATAATCATAGGCTCTAATTCTGGGTGATTAATATTACAAGGAATAATCGCCCGTCCTCTTGCAATTTCATCGCGTACAAATTCAGGCGTAATATTTTGTGGGATTGCAGCCCCAAAAGATTGACCAGGATGTTGTGGTCTTAGGCCTTGTTCATGCACTTGGTTAAGACGCATATTTTCCCTAATGGCCACATATTCCATTTCTGGGGTAATAATGCCTTTGCGCGCATAATGCAGTTGCGTTACATTCTGTCCTGGCAATGCTTTGCGCGGTTTAATATTTTGAGGAAAACGAATATGTGTAGCATGGGCATCTTGCATGCGATAGCGGCCATATTCTGAAGAAATTTGCGCTAGTTCTTCGGTATCATTACGTGCTTTAATCCACTCGGTGCGAATATTGGGCACGCCATGGCGTAAATCGAGTTTTACATTGGGGTCAGTATAAGGACCTGAAGTATCATAAACGGTAAAAGGCGATGGCGCTTGAAAACCATGTTTAGTTTGAATCGGTGTTAAAGAAATTTGTCGCATGCCTACGCGAATATCAGGCCGTGAACCTTGTACATAAATTTTCTGAGATTGCGGAAATGGCTCGGTTACCGATTGATTTAGTTCTTCAACTTGATCTAATAATAGGGTTTTCTCTGACATATTTACCTCTTTTAAGGCTTGTTATGATAACGTACTCTTGTCTTAAATACAAAAAGCTTTTATGCTAGAGGCGGTGGAGAATCACTGACCCGTTCACTTCCATTTTTTGCTCAGAGGCTTGCGCAAAATCGCAAAAAATGAACTGAATAGGGGTTAGTGATTAATTAATTAAATTGGATGAATTGAAAGGTGGTTATGGATTTTTCCGCTGCACGTCATAATATGGTTGCGAGCCAAGTACGCACGTGGGATGTATTTGCACCCAAGGTGTTAGATGCTATGGCAGAATTACCAAGAGAAGATTTTGTACCGGAAGTGTATAAAAATCTTGCTTATGCGGATACTGCTATTCCTTTAAGTAGTAGTCAAACGATGTTACCGCCTAAAGAACAAGGGCGGATTTTGCAGGCGTTGGAGATTAAACCTGATGACCGCGTGTTGGAAATTTGCACGGGTACAGGTTATCTCACTACATTGCTTGCGCAGTTTGCTAAAGAAGTGGTGAGTGTAGATATTAATCCTGAAATTCAAGCACAAGCAAAAAATAATTTAGCAAAACATCATATTAATAATGTAAAATTAATCACTCAAGATGCAAGCCATGGCTTTGAAAATCATGGTTTATTTGATGTGATTGTCATTACGGGTGGCTTGCCTTTGTTGCCCCAAGCTTATAAAAAATTACTGAATGTAAATGGTCGTATTTTTGCGATTTTAGGTAAAGCGCCTATTATGAAAGCAACATTATTCACGTTTAACGCGAATAACATCTTAAGTGAAAAGATACTCTATGAAACCGTAGTGCCTATGATGGAACATGCTAATCACCTGAAGGAATTCAATTTTTAATGAAATTACGCACACTGATTATTTCTATTTGTACTTTATTTGGATCTTGCTTTGCGGCGGCGCAAGAACAAGACCTGGTTCAAACTTATGTACAAGCCTTAGAAAATGACCCGGTTTTGCAACAAGCTATTGCAAATCAATTGGCTACACGTCAAGGCGTGCCAATTGCGGCATCGCAATTATTACCGCAAGCGAGTATTGAATTTTATAATGAAAGTCAAAACGCGTTCCTGTTCCCGGGTACTGTTCCTGAAGATATTTCTGTTCAAAATGAAATCACTAGAACCTATGGCTATATCGCCAGCGCAACTCAAAACATCATTAATTTTTCAACCTGGAGTTTAATTAGAGAAGCCCGTCGTCTTGCTGAAGAAGCAGATGCCACTTTTGTTGCCAACGAACAAGAATTAATTTATCGCGTGGCCAATGCTTATTTTAATGTGTTATCTGCAGAAGATACCTTAAGCTATGCTACTGCACAAAAAGAAGCGCTCGCAAGCCAGCTCGACCAAGTTCAGCAACGTTTTGATGTCGGTTTAGTGGCTATTACTGATGTTTATGATTTCCAAGCACAATATGATGCGCAAGTTTCACAAGAAATCGAAGCCATCAATAATGTTGCTAACGCTAAAGAAGCTTTGCAAGTCATTACTGGATTATATATTGATGAATTAGCGCCACTCAAACCCACTATTCCTTTGCTACAACCTGAGCCTATGGATATGAATGCCTGGGTTGAGCAAGCAGAATATGATAATCCCACATTAGCAGCTTCTCGTTTTGCGATGCGCGCCGCAGAAGAAAGTGTGAGCACACAGCGTGCGCAATTCTATCCTGATTTGCAACTTGCGGGTGAATATGGTCAAACACATAACGGTCAAGTATTTGATTCACAACCCGGCTCTGGAGATGGTTGGGTAGTCGTCGTACAATCTACTATGAATGTATTTTCCGGTGGACAAATTATCTCACAAGTAAGACAAGCAGAATATCAATATGAAAGCGCGCGTGATGCCTATGAAGCACAACGTCGTAACACTGTTAATCAAACCCGCTCTGCATTTCGCGCAATTGAAACCGCTATGAGTCAAGTAACAGCGCTAGAACAAGCCGTGATTTCTGCACAAAGTGCACTTGATGCCA
>JBEKTV010000158.1:0-3782 GCA_049515675.1 Gammaproteobacteria bacterium
ACATTCAATTTCATCGAATACTCCTTATCTTACATTAATAAAGGCGACCAAGCGGGTTCTTGCACATCCCCCTCTTTTGTCGGAATTAACAGTTTAACACGTCCATCAATAGAAACTGCACTTAATACACGTTTATTATTATGCACAGTTCCGTAAATTACCATTCTACCATTTGGCGCAAGACTAGGCGACTCATCCATGCTGGTTTGTGTCAAAATCAGGATATGATTATTGCGCAAATTTTGTGCAGCTATATGATAACGGCCTTTATTGCCGTGAATCATAACCATGTACTCGCCATTTGGGGTCACCGAAGCTCTGGCATTATAATCACCTGAAAAAGTCATGCGGTCAACTTTTTTGTTAGTTAAATTCACCTTATAAATTTGTGGTTGACCACCCCGATTTGAGGTAAATAATAAATGATTGGCATCTAACCAAAATGGCTCAGTATCTATCGATGCGCCTTCCGTCACTTGTGTCAGTTTATCATTGCTTAAATCTAAAATATATATTTTGGGCACATTACCGTTGGATAATACTAAAGCCAGTTTTTTACCATCAGGTGAAAATGCGGGCGCGCCATTAATACCAGGCGAACTAGAAACCAAACGACGCTGACCTGTGGCCACATCAGCAACATAAATCTGCGCGCGGTGTTTTTCAAAGGAAACATAAGCCAACTGTTTGCCATCAGGTGACCAAGCAGGCGACATAATCGGCTCGTTACTTCTTAATATGGTTTGTGGATTAAAACCATCGGCATCTGCAATTTCAAGCCGATATTGGCCGGGTTTTTTATTCTGCCAAGTTAAACCTACATAAGCAATACGCGAAGAAAACGCGCCTTTAAAGCCAGTTAATTTTTCATAAATCAAATCGCTAATATGATGCGAAACATGACGTAAGTCACGCATATCTACTGTGAATTCACGATAAAGTATGGGGCGTGGATTGGGGTTATTGGTCTGGAATAAATCTAATAAAGATACTTTAATTTGATAGCGATTATTCGCCATGGGAATCACTTCGCCTATCACTAAGGCTTCTTGGCCTAAATTACGCCAGTAAGCATATTCAACTTCACTTGCAGTAGATGGTTTTTGCGCCATGTCTTTTTCATCGAATAATTTAAACTCACCACTTCTTTGTAGATCTGCGGTGATAACATCGCTGACATTTAAATCTTTAGGCAAAGTTTGCGCGCCTTCAAATGGCACTACGGCGACAGGAATTGCAGAATCAACACCGCGGGTGATTTCAATTTCCAAATATGCGTGGGTAATGGGTAGATAGAATATTGCGAATAATATAAATAAACGTTTTAACATAACACAACCTCGTGAATAAACTTGTTTTACTTACCCTAGCACATCTTCTGGTCTTAATATTAGCCGAATTTCACGGAAAGATTCAAATAGTGTTGGATCCGTAGGCACAGGCAATGGCGATGAACGATGTACTGCTGCAACCGCTGAACGATCAAAAGCATCATTACCACTTCTTTTAGTAATTTGCACATCCAATACATTACCGCTAGGCGCTACGCGTACGTGTAATTCTGTACTTAAGCCTTCAAAACCGCGTTGTAATAACCAATTTTGCATGACTTTTTGCTTCACCATTGCGCTATATCTTGCAATTTCACTGGCATTTGCTTGTTGAATTTGTGCTTGACGTTGCGCATCTAGCGCGGCTTGTTCTGCGGCTAATTGTTGTTGTTTTGCTGCTTCAGCTTGCGCTAATTCTGCTTGTTTCGCAGCTTCTGCTTTTGCAGCTTCTGCTTTTGCGGCTTCTTGTTTGGCAAGTTCTGCTTGTTTTACCTCTTGCGCCTTTTTAGCGGCTGCTTCTTTTTTCGCAAGTTCTAATTGTTTTTGCTTTTCAATTTCAGCTAAGCGCGCAGCTTCAGCGCGTTTTTGTTTTTCAATTTCTGCTTGCCGTGCTGCTTCTATCGCGCGTTGCTTTTCAAGTTTGCGCTTCTCTTGTGCATCTAAGGCTTGCTGGGAAACCGTATGGGCTTGGATGATTTCTGCATTTTCCAGCGCATAACTAATTGCAGGTTTTTCATTTTCCCAAGGAAAATCAATCTCAAATAACATCATGAGTACAATAAGAATGTGTAAGCTTAACGCACAATACAGCGCCCGTTTATAATCCGGTGCTAAAGGTTTCATTTTACACCTGTATTTTCCGCGTCAGTAACTAATCCTACACTTTTTGCGCCCGCATGTTGTAATACCACCATTGCGGTCACGACTTTGCCATAATTCACTTGTTCATCTCCACGTACTAATACTGGACGATTGGGGGTTTTTTGTAGTTCAGCGGCCACTTGTTTGCTGACCGCGCTCGGCAACATAGGGGCGCTAGGTGTTGCGCTAATATTTAAAAAATAATTACCTTTAACATCCACAGTGACTATCATTGGTGGCATTTCTTGTTCTTCTAAAACTTGGGCGCTGGTTTCGGGTAAATCTACAATCACGCCTTGTGTTAATAGCGGCGCCGTGACCATAAAAATAATCAACAAAACCAACATCACATCCACATAAGGCACAATATTAATTTCCGCCATGGGTTTGTTTAAAGAAGTATTGTTAAAGTCATCTTGCATCATATGCATTAACCTTGAACTTGACGTTGTAAAATATTAATCATTTCTTCACTGAAACGTAAATAAGTGGTATTGAGCTCGCCAATACGTTGTGAGAAACGATTGTAAGCAATGACCGCAGGAATAGCAGCAAATAAACCCATAGCCGTTGCCACTAATGCTTCCGCAATGGGAGGAGCTACCATTGCAAGCGTTGCTTGTTGTACTGAACCTAAAGTAACAAATGCGTGCATAATGCCCCAAACAGTACCAAACAATCCAATATAAGGACTCACTGATCCTATTGTTGCTAAAATACTGACGTTTTTTTGTAAGACATCGTTTTCTTTAGAAGCGGCAATGCGCATTGCACGTTGTGTGCCTTGCAGCACAAAATTAGGATCTAAATCTTTACGCTGATTTAAACGCATAAATTCTTTTAAGCCATGATAAAACACATTGGCTAGACCTTGGTTTTTTTGATAGGTTTGCCCTACTTCTTGATACAGTTGATTTAAGTCTGCATCCGACCAGAATTTTTTTGAAAATTGTGTGGCTTGTTGATGGGCTTTATTCAGTAAACCGTTACGCTGGAAAATAATGGTCCATGAAACCACTGATAACAGTGTTAATAACAACATCACGAGTTGCACCAAGAAACTCGCTTGCCAAAATAGACTCCAAAATGAAAGTTCTGCGGTCACGATACGCTCCTTATATTTTTTCGAAATGCTTAATCGCCAATTCTGTTGCCACGCGTCCTCTTGCGGTACGCATCATAAAACCTTGCTGAATTAAAAATGGCTCAATGACATCCTCAATGGTCTCGCGCGCCTCCCCTATTGCGGCCGCTAAACTATCAAGACCTACAGGACCACCATCGAATTTATTAATAATAGCTAATAATAACTTTTGGTCCATAATATCAAAACCACATTGATCAACCACTAATAATTTTAACGCCTGTTCTGCTGATAATTTATCAATCTTGCCGTTGCCCTTAATTTCGGCATAATCACGCACACGTCGCAGAATGCGATTTGCAATTCTTGGCGTACCACGTGAACGTTTGGCAATTTCATATGCACCTTCACGGTCAATTTCAATATTTAAAATTTCGGCTGATCTGGTGACAATTTGCTTGAGTTCTTCAGTATTATAAAACTCTAAGCGTTGCACAATGCCAAAA
>JBEKTV010000159.1:0-3781 GCA_049515675.1 Gammaproteobacteria bacterium
TATGATTTAGCTTTTGTTGGTTATGAAGAAGAACGTGAAGGTGCTTTAATTGAATTAACATACAATTGGGGCGTTGAGAAATATGATTTAGGCAATGCTTTTGGTCATATCGCTATTGAAGTCGATGATATTATGAAAGTTTGTAACGAAATAAAATCAAAAGGCGGGCAGGTGACTCGTGAGCCCGGCCCTGTAAAAGGCGGCACAACTGTCATTGCATTTGTACGTGATCCTGATGGCTATTCAATTGAGTTAATAGAGAATAAAAATATAATGCAATCCCGAGAATATAAGACACCCACAAATTTTTAAAAACCAAAACCACCGATATGTTAGATAAAACATATAATATTGATTTGTGGGTGTCTTATATTCTTGCTAAAAGTAAGGTTTAAACCCCATGTGCAAAAGTTTTTGAATTAACTCTTGTTTGTTTCTACATTTGAGACGGTGTTTTAATTTATCCATATGATATTCTATCGTGCGACTTGATAAATAAAGTTTTTCACCAATGCTTTGATAAGAATAACCGCTGAGTAAAAGTCTAATACAAGAAATTTCGCGCGGGGAAAATGAGGGTGTTAAAGGATCATTGATTGTTTCTACAGAGCTTTTCAGTGTAGGAATGATTTTTGAAGTAATGTCGATTGCTTCAAAAGCAAGGCCAAAACACTTACCGTTATGCATGACTTGCCGTTTACTGACTTCAAGAATTCTTGATACCACTTGACCTGAGGAATTAGCGACTAGAATAAGTTCACATTGGTTGCTATAGAGTTTTCCATTCAGGACTTGACGGTCAATTAAATTAAAATATTCATGGGTATGACCACCAGGTAACAATTTAAAGTCGGCATCAGTGTATCCAATGGCTTCTTTTAAGGAAGTGAGCTGTAACATCTCACATATGCTTTGTGAGGCATTCATATAAAGTAGAGATTGTTTCTCTTTCCAGGCGAAATAACCTATTGATTTTTCTGAAAATTTTTCAGTTTCTGCGAGAGTTAAGTATTCGTATGAATTGAGTGATAACATAAAATCCTCAATTGTTTTTTTGATTATAACCCATGTTTTAAGATTTTTTCAATCAAAAAGACAGCAGTTAGGATTGGGTACTTTTGATAAACGTACCTTCATTATATTCCTGAAAAGCAACGCGTAGTTCATCTTGTGTATTCATAACAATTGGGCCATACCAGGCAATAGCTTCGTTTATCGGTTTTCCAGAAACAAGTAAAAATCGCACGGGATTTTTGTCAGTGGTGACGACGAGATGATCACCTTTTCTTTCATAAAGCACAAGCGTGCCATCGCCACATAAACAAGGGGGTTTCATATCAAAATAATTTGTGCCCACTGCCGCGTATGAAAACGGAGTGCGCGAAGGATCAAAATAAGCTTGACCTTCAATCACATAAGCAAAAACAGTATGTCCGTTTTTGACAAGGTGGGTAAACGATTTTCCTGCAGGTAAGTATACATCTATATATTCGGGCTCAATCATAATATTTTTTACAGGCCCGTGTGTGCCATTGACTGTGCCGCAAATAATTTTTATGGTTGCGCCGTCGTCTGTTTTAATCACTGGAATTTCTTTTTGAGTAATGCCTTGGTAGCGAGGGTCCATCATCTTATGTTGTGCGGGTAAATTTGCCCATAATTGAAAGCCAAACATTTCGCCTTTGCGATTGCCTTTTGGCATTTCTTGGTGAATAATGCCGCTGCCTGCTGTCATCCATTGCACATCACCGGCACCAATATGACCTAAATGCCCCATACTGTCGCCATGCTCGACATCGCCGTCTAAAACATAAGTAATGGTTTCAATACCGCGATGCGGATGCCAAGGAAAACCTTCGATGTAGTCTGCTGGATTTTCAGAGCGGAAATCATCTAATAATAAAAATGGGTCTAGCATAGGTAATTCATGAAAGCCGAATGCACGATGTAAATGTACGCCTGCGCCTTCGATAGTGGGTTCACTTTTCCAAATTTGTTTGATGGTGCGTTGGGTATTTTTTTGCATGGTTTTTCCTGGGAGTATTTGTATCAAATTATAGTTTATATTTTTGAACGGTTTAGAAAATATAAGACATCCACAAAAATACAAGACATCCATAAAAAATATCAGCAAGGGTGATAGGCTTTGGTTGATTAGAATTTGTGGATGTCTAGTATTTATCTTTTGTGGATGTCTTATATTTCTCTCCTTGGTTGATTAGAATTTGTGGATGTCTAGTATTTATCTTGTATTTTTGTGGATGTCTTATATTTCTCTCCTATATTTAATTATTATGTCACGATACATCCATAAAACGACCCTACGCACGCCCCATGAGAAACTTGAGCGGCATATGACTTGGTTAGAAATTTTTTTCGACCTGATTATGGCCGTCGTGGTTATTCAACTTTCAGATAAATTGTCTGCCAACTTAAGTGTTCAAGGCGTGATTGAATCTGCGGCTTTGTTTATTCCCACCATGTGGGTGTGGGTGAGTTATACGATTTTTGCGGCGCGGTTTGATAATAATGATGTCATTCATTGGCTGATGACTTTTATCATTATGTTTGCAGGCGTGATTATGGCAATTCAAATACCTAGCGCTTTTGAGGCGGGCGCGAATGGTTTTGCGCTTGGATTTCTGTTATCACAAATCACTTTATTGTTATTGTATTCACGTGCCTTCTTTGAACAATCCACACCCAGAAATATGTTGTACCTTTATATGATAGGGTTTGGCTTAGCCACATTGTGTTGGTTTATTTCATTGTTTGTGACTACAGAGAAATTTTGGTTTTGGTTTTTGGGGATGTTGATTTATTTAATAACCCCATGGATAGGTCGTAAACACATTTTATCCAAAGTGCCGCTGAATCCTATTTACATTCCTGAACGTTTTGGCGCATTTACTATGATTATTATTGGGCAATTGGTGGCTTCCGTGGTATTTGGGTTGGAAGTTGCGAATTGGCATTTGAATGCCGTGTTGACCAGCATAATGAGTTTTATTTTTGCTGCATTGATTTGGGGACAATATTATCGGTTTATTCAAACCGCAGATTATACTTGTTCGCTGGGATCAGGTCAGCCTTATATTTATCATCATATCCCGATGATTATTAGCATGATCATTATGGGTGCTTGCGTACAAGAGTTAATTAAAAATTCAACGTTTGCGCAAGGTGAAGTGTATAGCATTTTTTGTTTTGCGATTATTCTTTATCTTCTATCATTCTATTCACTGTATTATCTAACCCTTATTGACCGCAAGTTACCTACGATTTCATATTTGATCGCTATCATTGGCATTTTATTCTTATTCTTTACATATCATTTTACCCCAGCGTTTCTCATGTTAGGGCTTGTGATTGTTTTCTCAGGATTAATGATGGTTAATCAAATAAACAGAAGAATATAAGATATCCATATATTCATATACTGATAAGTGCTATAAACTATTTGTGGGTGTCATTAATTATTAAAAAGCGCGATACTATGAAGAAATTACCGGAATTATCTAAAACTTACTCTCATGCCACTTGGATTGAGATTGATTTGTCTCGTTTTCAAGCGAACTTGCAGGTGATACGTCGTGCAATTGGCCCTAAAGTAAAACTTTGTTTTCCGGTGAAGGCAAATGCTTATGGTCACGGCATTGAAAAAATGTCACTGGCCGCACAAAATCTGGTTGATTATTTTGGTGTTTCTTGTTTGCAAGAAGGTATGCAGCTACGGGCTTTAGGCATTAAAACCCCGATTATTATGTTAGGCGCCATTGAT
>JBEKTV010000160.1:0-3709 GCA_049515675.1 Gammaproteobacteria bacterium
AACTCTTTACCCCCTGAACTAAAAGACTTTCTAAAAAGCCAACTTAGCAAAGATGAAAAATTACCTGAATCCGTTTTTACTAGAGTAGTCATTATAATGATCCAATATGATCTTAATGATTACACAAAGAACACTGATGACACTCAAAGCCTACTTACACAATGTCGTAAAATTGTACAAGCAGCATATCATGCAAATAATGACTCATCTAATGCAAAAAACATTGCCCTAATGACGCAAATCAATATGTTAATGCCCAAAGCTTACCAATGCTTAAAAAAGAAAAACAACAAAAATCTCCAAGCCGCATTAACCATGCTAACAAACCGCGGTACAAAAACGGATGAAGAAATAAAACGAGATATCACTTTCATTGGCAACAACAATGAAAAGAAAAAGTTTTTGTATGGAAAAGGCATTATTGAAGTGCGCACAACGCAAGCGGATTTGGTACATACTATTTACCAAGCAAATGCGAAGGCAATTGATGAATATCTCAAATCAAAAAAAGCGCAACGGTGCTCGCCTGCGCAAATTACTGAAGATTTAATTATCGCTTATGCTGCTGCAAGGGGTAATGCGGCGTTATTTGACTTATATTTAAATTACAAAGATGACAGTGAATATCTACGCGCATTGGACCAGCCTGAAAAGATTGCAGAAGATCGTGCAAAGCTTGCATTTAAAGAAGGTGATTGCTATTGCCAAGCTTTACTTATTCAACATTATTTAAATGCTGCTGTGCATAAAATTAATTTTGAAAATAAAGGTTCACACCCTACCGTTTATGAATTAGCACAATGTTTGGCTAATCTTAATACCCGCGCCCAACGTGAAGCCGTTGTAGCCTATTATAATCAATTTGGTAGCACGCCTAGTTTTCAGCATTTATTCAATGCCGCCGCTGCAATTAAACGCGATGAAGCGCAATTAGATGAAACACAGAGAAATCTACTTTATGATTTTTTGATCGCAAAAATGCAAACAGGGACGTTATCATTAACTACTGACGAACCTGATATCACTGATTTATGCATTTATTACAATGAAAATAATATGCACTCAAGCATAGGAACTGTCTTGATTGAAAAACGCAAACAAGAAGAAGCCACTACCTATGCGAAAATTGCAAAAATACTAGATGAATTGTTTAAGGATAAACCCGATTGCAATACCGCATTAGATGAACATCGAGATGAGCTTGTGTACATTTTGGGATATTATCAAGATAACGAAGACAGCTTGCAGTTTATCAAGCAATATATTAAGAAAAATATTTACACCGACAGTGATTTAAATCTATTTCACACACGTATAATGGCCGCTCATCAAAGAGTGATAGTATATAATGACAAATCATTATTAAAACTCGAATTCCAAGCACCCAATACAAGTCCATATGCCAAATTAATATCTAAGTTAGATCACAATACATATGACTTTTATGATCGCATCATATTCGCACAGCAATTTGCTGATGCTTTTAATAATTATAGAAATGAACTTTTCTTGTTTGCATTCAATCATCCAGATATCGCTGTCCAATATACAGACATTGAGACGCTTGCTCAAATCATTGACATTCAAACTCAAGGTCATGACATGATGCAACTGCAGTTATTCATATCGAGCATTCCGATTAATGAAGAAGTTGATTATGATGACCCTAATTTTGATGACAATGAACAAGCAGCATTAGAGAATCTAATAAATAGCATTGGTTCATCAAGTATGCACGCACAAGCGCCTGTTGCCAGCAAGACTACCAAACCTACATTGGATCAAATCCGCCGCATCAAAAGATATGTAACTGCCTTCTATTTAATTCACTTTAGCGAATATGATGTGGATACAAAAAATCAATTAAAAGCAAGTCTGGCTCTACAATATAAAAATATTGATATCACACGTAATGATGTTGAAATTACTGATCTCACAATACTTGCAAGTAGATTATTCATCGACACCAGAAATTTAATTAACCTAAATGATGACTGGTCAGTTATTTCAGATGATGATGCAAAAATATTTTCTAGCATATTTAATCAAGAAGTAAAAAGCAAAGCGGATTTAGTGTATGCATTTTATTATTTTAATCATTATCCCTTTCATCAACCTTTACAGCAAACCTTACATACTGCAATAAAAAATTATCTGAAATCTAAGGATCGTATTTTATTTTTAGATACAATTATCAGATCAGGCCTAGATACAACAGGGAAATATAGTAAAGAGATCGAAAAACTTAAACAAAAATACGCTATTAATGCGGAAATTGCTAAACGTGTACAAGATCCAGCTAAACAACGAGCTTTGTTCCAATTCTTTACTACATATCCCGTTTTACAAAAAGCTATTATGTTTACCAATCAAAATTGGGCGGACATGCACACTGAAATATGTGCATTTACGAATAGTCAAAAAGTAAATGCTCAAGAAATGGATATATTAGTTGAAATTGCCCTACTCTATCCTGGGCTGTTAATGGGGCTGCCCTTACCAGCTCATCTACAAGCTTATAAAAAACTTGCTACCGAATTTGAATTTATAAAAGATGATGTCACTAAACGCCAACTGATTGTTGAATTATGCAAAAATCCTAATTATAAACAAACTTTACTCGCGCAACTGCGTTTGAATAGAAAATTCATTGCAAAACCGCACCATAAAGATGAACGAAAACTGAAAGATGATTTACTGGCTATACATTTTGAATATGGCTGTGTATTTTCAAACTTTTTTTTAAATATTGATGACGATAAATTTAGTTATATTCATCATGAAAGCATGTTGACGGTTAAAAAGCTTACAGATCAATATCTTTTAAATAACCTAGGCAATGATAAAACTGAAGCTTTTTTAATACATTTACATTTCTTACAATATGGTGATATTAGAAGAGAATTAGTACCTGATGAATTTATTGCGCGTCATAAAGCTTTTTCTAAAATTAAGCTTGATATTCCACATGTAGAACGACTTAATCTTAGAAATATCATGGTTGAGCTAGACCTGCATGCACCAGGTCTAATGACGAAATTTGCTACTGAGGTCACAAGCAACCCTGATGCTACCATTCGCAAATACAAATGCTTACATGGGGTCTTGAAACTCATGAGATCAAAGCGCGAAAACTTTAATATTGATAGAGATTTTGAGCAAAATCCTTTGTTTATTCTTTATACATCAATTTACAATAGTGATTTTTTAACAAAACGTGAAAAAACTTTATGTTACAATGTTTTCATAGATAATAAAAATTATAATTATGCAATTGGTAATCCTCTATTTATAAAACTAATTCAAATGTTTGGCGTTTATCCTTTGCTATTAAAAATGGGTAATATTTCTTCAATCAAAAAACATAGTCAACGCTTAAATGAAAAAATCGGACTTAAAGATCATAAAAATTTGCCTTACATCAATGTTTCATATGCTGATCTCATGAGTTTGGCAAATTCAGATAAGGCAGTTATTAAACGCGCACTCAAAGCGAAAGAATCTGATAAACTAAATGCAGCTGATGATATTGCAAATGCACAAGTTGAGTGTGATAAGTTTTATGATGCTGTATTTCCAAGCACTTCTAAAAATTTAAGTATTTATAATGATTTATATCAACTCGAGCTTGCAATTCCTGGCATATTAAGTGATATTTTTAATCAATTTTCCAGCGATATTGATGATGTTTTAAATGAAAATAATCAAG
>JBEKTV010000161.1:0-5438 GCA_049515675.1 Gammaproteobacteria bacterium
TAAATCACCAGAACAAATCGATGTAGTAAGCCCTGCAGATACACAGTTATTTATTAATAGCAAAGCAGCCAAACAATTAAATTTATAACCACACTTTATAGCGTTTGATATACCACATCTTTACCAATTGCGTTAGCACGCAATAACTGACTAAGGTGCCAACAAGCCAGGGAAAATATGCGAGCGGCAATGCTTGCAAACCAATGTGACTACCAAATGGTGTAAACGGTATAATAATGCCAATAAGCATGATTAATAAAGTGCCGAACACCACTGGTTTTGCTGCACAACTTTGGATAAATGGAATTTTTTGAGTGCGTAGCATATGGATGATCAGGGTTTGCGATAATAATCCTTCAATAAACCAGCCCGATTGAAACACAGATTGCTGCGCTATCGAGTTTGCATTAAAGATAAACCACATGATGAAAAAAGTTGTCATGTCAAAAATGGAACTTATTGGACCCATAAAAAACATAAAACGTAAAATATTTTTTGCTTCCCATTTACGCGGTTTGCGCAAAAATTCTTCATCCATCTTATCCCATGGCAGAGCAATTTGTGAAAAGTCGTATAACAAATTTTGAATAAGGATCTGAAGAGCCAACATCGGCAAAAATGGTAAAATTGCGCTGGCAATTAGAACACTTAAAACATTGCCAAAGTTAGAGCTGACCGTCATCTTAATATACTTCATTATATTTCCAAAAACGGTACGACCTTCCTTAACGCCGCTACCTAGCACTAATAAATCATTTTCCAATAGAATAATATCTGCCGCTTCTTTAGCAATATCTACAGCGGTATCCACCGAAATACTGACATCTGCCGCGTGCATAGCGGCGGCATCATTAATACCATCACCCATATAACCTACTGTGTGACCTTTAGTTCTAAGTGCTGTGACGATTCGTGCTTTTTGTAGTGGATCAGTTTTAGCAAATATGCCTGTGGTTTCAACTTTAGCGGCTAAGGCTTCATCACTTAATTTGTCAATTTCTTTGCCTAATAAAATATCACCATAAGACAATGCTACTTCCTGGCAAATACGCTGTGTGACAATATCGTTATCGCCAGTGATGACTTTTACTGTGATGCCATATTCTTCGAGCATGTGTATTGCTTCTTTTGCCGAAGCTTTAGGGGGATCAAGAAATCCAATGTAGCCAGATAATACCAATTCGGATTCATCTTCTATTTTATAAAACTCTTTATGCGTTTTAATCCACTTGTAGGCAACAGCAATTACACGTAACCCTTTTTCGTTCATCTTTTCGGTTAAGAGTGTTACTTGCTTATGAATATCGTCTGTAATGGGCTTGATATTGCCATTTTCTTCTACATGTGTGCAAAGTTTTAAAATTTCTTCCACTGCACCTTTGCAAATCAATAGATCGCCATCGCCTTTTTGTTGAACAACAACCGACATGCGGCGGCGGTTAAAATCAAAAGGGATTTCATCAATTTTGAGATATAACTCTTTTTCTGCCACTTGTTGCAGTGATTCTTTTTTATCAATGATCGCATAGTCCATGATATTTTTAAGGCCAGTCTGAAAATAGCTATTCACGTAAGCAAGATTTAACACGGTAGCATTTTCTTTTCCTGTTGCATCTAGATATTGCATCAGTACTATTCTATTTTCAGTCAGTGTACCGGTCTTATCAGTACATAAAATATCCATAGCGCCTAAATTCTGGATAGCATTTAGTTTTTTAACAATCACTTTCATTTTAGCCATTTGCAATGCGCCTTTGGCCAAGTTAGTGCTGACTATCATCGGCAGCATTTCTGGCGTTAGTCCTACTGCAACTGCTAAGGCAAAAAATAAAGCCTCATGCCAATTATGCTTAGTCAAAGCATTTAACAGAAATACAATGGGCACCATAATCAGTATGCCGTAAATCAACAACCAGCTGACCTTATTTACACCTTTGTCAAAGCTGGTTAAAGTTCGCTCGCCAATAATATTTTTCGCCATGGTCCCAAAGTAGGTTTTATTGCCTGTAGCCGCAACAACGCCTATGCCAAAGCCAGAAAGAACTGAGGTACCCATAAAACAAAGATTTCCTAATTCAAGCGGATTATTGTCCTTCGCCTCCGATAGATTCGTATCTTTTTCAATTGGCATTGATTCGCCTGTTAAGGAAGATTGACTCACAAATAAGTCTTTAGAAGAAAGCAATCTGATATCAGCAGGTATCATGTCGCCGGATGAAAGATTAACAATATCACCAGGTACTAATGCGGAAATGGGTATTTCACGTTGTTCACCAGGTTGAGAAGGCACTGCATCATGATGCTCATCAGACCATAATCGCGTGACTAGCGTTTTGTTTTGCACCAGTTCACGTAGTTTTTGCGCGGCTTTTTGTGAACGAAACTCCTGCCAAAAACGTATCATTGTGCTGAGCAAAATCATGGTTGCAAGAATAATCACCTTGGCCCAACTTTTCTCTCCTGGTGCTGCCAAAATAACATCGGTAAATAGGGAAGTAATACCTAATGCAAACAAAATCATGGTAAAAGGCGTGATAAAAGCTTTAGCAAGCTGTAGCCACCATGGCGGTAGTTTTTCATGAGCGACTTCATTTTTACCATATTGTTCTAGACGAGTTTCTGCTTGCTGCGAGGTAAGGCCTGCTAAGGAAGTGTTTAGTTTCGTTAATACCTGTTCAGAACTGGCTTTACCTAGCAAAAGTAGATCTTTAAGAAGTTCCTGCGTTTGAGGGCTGGATATTTTATTGTTAACCATAGTGAAATTCTATGAAAATAATTGTGTTTATTGCGGTATTGTTGTTGATGGGTCTTTCTCAAAAATCTGTTCTTGAAATGCATCCGTATTAATAGAAAAACTACCTGTGAACGGGTAGTCTAGAATAAATAATAATGAGAATGATAATCCTAGAGAACCACTGACTAACCATAATGTTAATATGTGGGTATCACCTTCTCTAGTAGGTCTTACTAAGCACATCACGATGATGAGTCCCAATAATAATAATACGATCATAGTAGAAAAAAATGGTGGAATTAGACTGTGTAGACTTTCTAGACGATGATCGCGCATGGATATAATTTCAGAAAGATTTGCGACCATAATTTCACGGTAATTACTGGGAATATCTGTTCTTGCTTCCAATGATACAATGGTATTTTGTAACTGCTTTAGCGCCAAACTGGTTTTTTGGCTCACTTTATTGTGTCTCATGGCCTCCCATTCGTCATTAAGAATGCTATTGGTATAAGCCATTAAATTTTCATTTAATAATGCAGCATCAGCTGGAGGAAGCACCTCAGCAAAATCCATCATTTTGTTGATGGTTTTTGCCTCATCATTGACGGAATGTTGGAGATTATCAAAATCTTGCCACATCACGACGATGATAAAAGCTAAAGTAACTGTGGTTATAGTGCCGGAAACTGTGACCAAGGAGTCGGTTTCTGAGGTGACAAAGCGCTTTAATGGAGTGCGGGTAAATATTAAATGAATACAATGCGTAACAAAAATAAAGAATAAGGTTGAGCCTAGCATTATGGCCCAATTCGGGAAGTGTTGTAAGATGTAATAAGTCATTTTCAATATATAGCACAAATTTTGTAGGCTGTTAGCTCAGTGCTTTCTTTTTCGCGCTGGCATGACGTTCACGTAATTCTATATCTATATATTTATCAGTGATAGCGCTAGAACTGTGGCCAGCATCCTGAAATACCCGTGTGTCTTAGCCAATGCACAGTTGCAGCTTCTAGTGCCATAATTTCATCTTGTAAATTATCTGCTTTTAAACGATCAATCGCGCGATCAAAGCAAGCTTGTACCACTTTACGAATATAACTGGTGGAAGTAATAGGACCTTTGCCTTTGGTTTTTGCAAATAATGGGGCTTTATCATTAAGCGGTGGTAAGGGTGATAATCCCAAATAGGTACGATAGCGTTGTAGCGCTTTTATCATATTGTCACTGACTGCAATATGACGCTCTTTATTGCCTTTACCTACAGTCACAAACCACCAAAGATGATCTTGATCACAATAAAAATCACCCATTTTTGGCGACCAGCGTTCGCTTGCCGCTAATTCAGAAATACGTAAATACATGCCATAAAGTGCACTCATCATAAATAAAGTACGTTCATGATATTCAGGATTTTCGGCGGCCATCAGTTGCGCAGTTTCAATCACATATTGCCATTGTAATTCTGATAAACGTCGCACTTTGGGTTTACCTTGCGTTTTACGAAAATAGCGGCTTTTTTGCCGAATTTGTGCAATGGGATTAATTTGTACATATTCTTCTTCAATTAGAAAATTAAAAAAACTACTGATAATCGTAAAAATTTCCCGTAACGCTTTTTCAGATAAAGTATAATTTTTGATATTGGCGGATTTGCCATCCTTGTGATCTTTTTTACTAATAGTTGCCACAAACGGACGCCACTGCCGATTAGCAATGCGACCCTCAGTAGTTTCAATAAATCGCGGCGCTTTTTTAAGGCCTATCCAATCAAGTGGCGGGTTTTGACAAAACTCGATATAGGTATCGATATCAATACGTTTTAATTCGGTTAAGGATTTATCAGCAACAAACCACAGCCAATGTAATAAACGCTCGACCTCACGTCTATAAGCATTAAATGTAGCTTCAACATGGACATAATTAAGTAGAAACTGCTTAGCCTGCTGAAAATCCGCCTCATGAGAAGGTTTTGATAAACCCTCTGGAAGTGATTGTTTTTTAATGTATTCGTGTGTATCAAATAGGGGAGGGTGTACAACCATTATCATCCATCCTTGGTAATGTTATGATTAAAGATTATAGCAGGTTACTTGATTTTCTTAAAAAAATAACTTTAATGTAAAATATGTCTCACCCATGCTACTTTGTTTATATTTTGCACTGTGATAATAATTCATATTACACAGGTTATACCCACGACCTAGAAAAGCGTTACGCAGCACACGTCAATGGCACTGCTAAATGTAAATATACCCAGAGTTTTAAACCTACCCACATTGCCCAATCCTGGCAAATCAATGGTGATAAAGCATTAGCGATGCGCATAGAGCGTTACATTAAAAAATTATCACGAGCTGAAAAGGAAACTTTGATTGCAGAACCCTCAAGACTCACGAAGGTAAGATTTGATTAACAAGTATGTCAAATCGCATATATTGGCACTCGCTAGTTATTCTATTGACATATATATAGTTAGCATGTAAACTATAAATAAATATATTATTTATAGGATTTTCATGAGCTTACAATCAGATCTTACCAATGCTCTTAATAAATACTGCGTTAAGACCGAGATGGTTTACTACCGTAGATGGACCCCTGAATGGACAATTAATGATTTTGCTGAAAGTCTGGTTGAAATCATTAATTTGAACAAGACAAAATTGTCTGATGATGTATTGCGTGGTTTGATTGCAGGACT
>JBEKTV010000162.1:0-3695 GCA_049515675.1 Gammaproteobacteria bacterium
CCGGCTTTACGATGACGCATGCTTATATCCTCTTATTAATCTCTATCCTGACCTTGCAACGCTTTAGGTGGCCAGCCTTCAATTTTCATACCTAAAGATAAGCCACGAGATTGCAATACTTCTTTAATTTCTGTTAATGATTTTTTGCCTAAATTGGGTGTTTTTAATAATTCAACTTCACTGCGTTGAATTAAATCACCGATGTAAAAAATATTTTCTGCTTTCAAGCAGTTTGCAGAACGTACAGTCAATTCTAAATCATCGACTGAGCGTAATAATAATGGATCAATTTCTGCTTCTTTCTTTTTCGCTTTAGGTGTTTGTTCAGCTTCAAGGCCAACAAATACAGAAAGCTGGTCACGCAGAATAGTGGCAGCACGACGAATCGCTTCTTCTGGGTCAATTGCGCCATTGGTTTCTAACTCGATGATGAGCTTGTCTAAGTCTGTACGTTGCTCAACGCGCGCGCTTTCAACGGTATAATTCACTTTTGATACAGGTGTGAATGTTGCATCTAAACGTAATAAGCCCACTTCTTTACTGCTTTCTTCATGCTGTAAAGTATGCACAGGTTGATAACCACGACCTAGTGCTACTTTAATGGTCATGTTAATGCTGGCATGTTCACCAGTAATATGGCAAATCACATAATCTGGATTAACAATTTCAACATTCGCATCTGCTTGAATGTCTGAAGCTTTAACCACGCCTTTACCCGTTTTACTGATTTTTAAAGTGACTTCATCTTTATTGTGCAGAATAATGGCAACGCCTTTTAGATTGAGTAGGATTTCAATCACGTCTTCTTGTACGCCTTCTATAGCGCTGTACTCATGTAATACACCATCAATATGTGCTTCAACTACAGCAGCACCTGGCATTGATGAGAGTAAAATACGACGTAGTGCGTTCCCTAAAGTATGGCC
The DNA here is from genome assembly GCA_049515675.1 of Gammaproteobacteria bacterium. Classification (GTDB taxonomy): domain Bacteria; phylum Pseudomonadota; class Gammaproteobacteria; order JABCZS01; family JABCZS01; genus JABCZS01. The sequence continues at coordinate 927 of JBEKTV010000162.1, forward strand.
AAAACCACGCTCTAGCGGTTCAAGTGTAATTTTTGCGCTGTTTGCAGCGATTTGCTCAACATCAACAATACGAGGCTTTAAAAATTCTGTAGCTAAATTATGCATGTATGGGCTCCGGTTCAAATATTACTTGGAATAAAGTTCAACAATGAGTTGCTCATTAATGTCGGCAGGTAATTCATCACGCTCAGGAACGCGCTTAAATGTGCCCTCTAATTTTTCCTTATCCACAGCGATCCATTCGGCTTCTGCCCGATTAGCATAAAATGCTAAGGCTTCCTGTACGCGAAGCTGCGCTTTCGCTTTAGGTGCAATCGCAACAACATCCCCCGGTTGCACGAAATATGCAGGCACATTAACTGTACGACCATTGACAGTAATTGAGCGATGAGAAATCAATTGTCTTGCTTCGCGACGAGAAATACCAAATCCCATGCGATAAACAACGCTGTCTAAACGTGCTTCTAACATTTGTAATAAGTTAACGCCAGCTGCGCCTTTTTTCTGAGTCGCTTCTTGGTAGAAACGGCGGAATTGACGCTCAAATATACCATAAATACGACGTACTTTTTGTTTCATACGTAACATCACGGCGTAATCACTTAAACGGCCACGACGTGCAGAATGCTGGCCAGGAGGGTTCGCATTACGTTTTTCTATAGGACATTTTGCAGTAAAGCATTTACTACCTTTGAGAAACAACTTCTCACCTTCTCGGCGGCATTGTCTACATTGTGGGCCACGAATATCTGCCATAAGATAAAACTCCAGTTACTAGATATATATATTGTTATACGCGACGTTCACCCGCTTCACGACAACCATTATGTGGAACAGGTGTCTTGTCTGCGAGTTCAGTAATTACGAAAAAATCATTTAATGCACGTATCGCTGCATCACGGCCTACGCCTGGGCCTTTGATAATCACGCTAATGGTTTTTAAGCCATACTCCAGCGCTTTTTGTGATGCTTTTTCTGCGGCCAATTTGGCAGCATAAGGTGTACTTTTACGTGAGCCTTTAAAACCACAAGCTCCGGCAGTTGACCAAGACAAAGTATCGCCATGTCTGTCAGTGATGGTAATAATGGTGTTATTAAATGAAGCTAGAACGTGGGCTACACCCTCAACTACGCTTCTTTTTTTGCCTTTCTTTTGTTTTACATCTGCCATTATGATTGTTCCTCTGATGAAGCGCGGCCGGTTGCGCTCATACGTTTTACTGTTCTTGAGTTATTACGGGTATTTTGCCCACGTCTTGGTAGTTTTTGACGGGCACGTAAACCACGGTAACATTTAATCGCCATTAAGCGCTGATTAGCGGCAATAATGGTCCGTCTTTTATCCCCACCGGTTTCTATTTTAGAAATCACGGCACGTAAAGCTTTTTCTTGGTCAGGAGTAATCTCTGAGCCTTTAGTTTCTGGGTCTATACCTAATTCTTTGCAAATACGCAAAGCCAGCGGGCGACCAATGCCAAAAATGGCGGTAAGCCCGATGGAAATATGTTTGTTCATGGGGATATTAACCCCTTCGATACGTAACGCTACAGCCATAAAACGAAGTTCCCTAGATGTAAAAAAAACCCAAATTTTACCAGTACTTAGAAAATAAACAAAGTAAAGTATGGTACCGATTTTGACTGTTCAAGTCAAGTATCCTCATCTAAATTTAATGCTCAACCCCATTAAAATTCCTTTCGAGATGAGGAGTTGTCAGAGGGGAGAATCGCGATTCTTCCCTCTGACCAAGACTTTTGGCTTTGCCGAAAGTCTTGTAAATTCAAGGAAGTCATCGTGCCGTTAGGCGGGATGACTGTCAAGTATGTATTACTAACCCTGACGCTGTTTGTGTTTAGCGTCATCATCGCAAATTACCCGAATGACGCCCTTACGCTTCACAATCCGGCAATAACGACAAAATTTCTTAACTGAAGCCCTAACTTTCATGATTGTCCCATCCAATAAATAAGCAGTGTATTATACTAAGCCCGACTCAAAATGAAAAGCATTTTGAGACCTCATTGCTACCCTTTCCGTGGATTTACCTTTTTCATCAGTGAATCATATTGATAAGACATTAAATGCGTTTGAATTTGTTGCATTACATCCATAATCACGACCACGATAATCAAAAGCGAAGTCCCGCCAAAATAAAACGGTACGTTCCAAGCTAAAATCATAAATTCAGGTATTAAACACACAAACACTAAATATAAAGCACCCACTAAGGTCAAACGTGTCATCACCGAATCAATATATTTTCCGGTTTGCTCGCCTGGTCTTAAACCTGGAATAAAAGCACCTGCGCGTTTTAAGGTGTCAGCCGTGTCTTGAGGGTTATACACCAAAGCGGTATAGAAAAACGCAAAGAAAATAATCGCAATCACAAATAATAAAATATACAGTGGCTGACCGGGAGAGAGTAATAAACTAATCTCGGATAACCATGCAGGTCCAGCGCCACCTGCAAATAATTGGCTAATGGTGGCTGGGAATAAAATAATACTCGAAGCAAAAATCGGTGGAATAACGCCGGCCATATTGACTTTCAGCGGTAAGTGGCTGGTTTGTGCAGCGTAAACTTTGCGACCTTGCTGACGTTTTGCATAATTCACCGTAATACGACGCTGACCTTTTTCAAAAAAGATCACAAATGCCGTAATCGCCATCACCGCAATCACCAGTAAAAATAAAGTGAGTAAATGTAATTGGCCTTCACGCGTAAGTTCCATTACGCGAATACCTGCTGTTGGTAAGCCCGCAACAATA
>JBEKTV010000163.1:0-5217 GCA_049515675.1 Gammaproteobacteria bacterium
TATATTGATTATCAAAATGTTTGAATATCGCAATTAAATCATCATGCCAGGATGTTGGTTCATCTAGCGTAGCTAAAACTGCTTGCACAGCTTTGCGATATAAATCATTAGGATAATTGGCCATTTTGGCTTGACCGCCTAATCCTGAAATAATAGGCATTTGTTGAGTTAAAGACATACACAAAGCATCTATGGTTTGAATTCGTAAGCGATTAGGATTAGCAAGTAACTGCCAATTTTCTGCGCTATCGCGTGTGAGTACTTTTTTTGCAAGCTCAACTGTGGTTGATTGCATATGTGCAGTATTATTATCCAAAGCTTTTTCTAATGCCGAAATAATCCGCGTGCGCATTTCATGAGCGGCTTTTCGTGTAAAAGTAATAGCAAGAATTTCTTCAGGGTTACTTACGCTGGTTGCTAATAAACTTAAAAACCGCTGCACTAAAATTTCAGTTTTACCTGAACCTGCGGGTGCTTCTACTATAAAAGAATGATGTGGGTTGAGCGCTTGTTGTCTTATTTGTAAATCCATTATGCGCTCCTGATTCTACAGAGTAATTCTAAGCCACAATATTGACAGGTCTGCTCACCTTCAATGGGTGAGACTTCATTGTGACCTGCAATAAATTCATCTGCTAAATGTGTGAGTGTTTGTTGCCAATGATTTAACATATCTTCCCAAGATAATTCGAAATCATCTATTTGCTTAAATTGATGTTCATTGGCTTTTACTTTTGCAATGGCTACATGGGTGGCCTTTGGATAACTTATCGCATAAACAGGTAATTGTACTTGTGTAGGTCTTGGGTCTAACCAATCCGCTGCTGGGATTTGACCAGTTTTATAATCGATTAAAATAATTTCACCTGTTGAAAGCTCATCAATTCTATCAATACGCGCACGTAATTTGAGTTTTGAAACTTCAATATTAATATTTTTTTCCGTATGTAATACTGTAAATTCCGGACGTTGTTTTTCAAGAACTATCCAATCATTTATCAATTGCTTTAAGCGAGAATGTTCTATTTCCAAATGTTTTTGCGATAATGATTCAATGCAAAATGGCTTTAATGCATGGTGTACGGATTTTTCTATAATGTCTTCAAGTTCTTGAAGATTCAGCTGATGTAATGTTGCAGATTTTTTTACAGTTTTCCAAAAATATTCTAAAGCGCTGTGAGTAAGTTCGCCGCGCTGCGCAAAGGTTAAACCATTTTCAGCGGGTTCTAATACATCAACATTCAAGCGATAACGCGCAAAAGCTTGAAAAGGACATACACTTTGTGATTGCAAAAGCCCTACTCCACCTGAAATACTGTCTTTATCTTTCAAGGGTACATTTGTATCATGCCAGGGTTCTAGGATTAAATTCGGATCAAATAAAGCTGCTGGTTCATGAAATACTTTATCAATCAAAGGATAATGACGAATCAAATGACTTGGCATTAAGGGTTTATCATCTGCCATTTGCGGATAACTTAAAATCACATGATGCGCTTGTTCAGTAAAACGCTTGGTCAAATGGCTAGTAAATTGATACTCGCGTTCTTGACTTGCATGTGGCATTAAATGTTGTCTTTGTAATTCTATAGGTAAAAAAGGATGTGGCATCTTGCTGCTGTATTTGGTGTATGGCGTTTGCAAATGATAATGGCTTTTGTACATAATCAAGTGTTGCATAATCACTTAATAATTCATAAAAACGTTTGACCACTTGGTATTCAAGACTATTTAAAACCCTAGGTCCTGGAAATCCGCATAATTGCAGTTGTGTCTTGATAATTTCCGTCCATTCACTGGGTAGTAAATATTGATTTTGATTAATATTAATGACTGCATCAATATTGAGAAAAGACGATAGTGTCATATGTTGTTTTTTGAATAAATCAAAAATGATGGCAATGATATGAAAATCAGCAAGTTTATTGCCTGAGGAAATATTATAGGGTTTAATATCGTGATAATGATTGGCTAACAAAGTTTGTGGCATTAATATTCTTGAGAATATATCCTCAACTTCGTTAAATCGCGTAGATAAATCAGGAATAATAACGCCAATTTGATCATCTGGATTTTTTGATAATAATTGGCCTGCCCAAAGCGCAGCTTGTTCTAATTCATTTTTACTGTCTTTTTGTGCAGCGAGATAAATTTCAGCGTTAGGCACGCGATATTCCAACACAACTATTTCGGTATTTATAAACTGTTTAAATAATTTTAAAATCGCAGGTTTTATATCTGTAAAACCAATCAAATAAATTTTATTGATATGTTGTGTGTTAGGTTTAAGCAATTTCAGCATGCTGGCTGTGTCACAACAATTTCTCTGCTGACAATAGGCTTGAAATGCTTTACACCATTTCAGAAAAACTTGCACGTCTATTGATACATAATCTGTATCAATAGACTCAAAACAGATATCCCATTCTTTTAGAATAGTCCAGGCTTCATGTGCTAATTTTGCAAGTTGCTCATTATTGTCTGTAATTTCTTGCCAAATCGTTAAAGTTTGCCAAGCATTTAAGCGTAAAATTCGTGTTGCATTAATATCATCTTGTTGCGCTTGCCAAAGACGCTCTAGCCAACCGTTGAGGGAAATAATATCGATTTGCCATACCGCATGATTATTTAACGCCTGCCATTTGGCATAGTCTTTATTTAATCTACTGGCAAGACGTCTTGTTGGTGTTAACACTAAATCTGCAGTGCCAAGTTCTGCTAAAAACTCATCGTACTGGTGATTAACTTTAATCCTGTAACCACACACATTTTCCACGATTGGCCTCTTTTATAGTTTGCAGATATTGTTGATGTGTTGCTAATTCCGTTTCATCAGCGTAAATAATTTTATATGTTTGCTCATTATTTTGCGTTAAGTCTTTGGCGCGATGCACGATTTTTTGCGGCTGGTCAATTTCTAGCGATAAATCTGCTTGACCACCAGTCATTGCCAAATAAACTTGTGCGAGAATTTTTGCATCTAACAATGCGCCGTGGAGCTCACGATCAAAACAATCAATTTCATAACGTTTGGTGAGCGCATCTAATGAATTTTTTTGGTTAGGATGTTGTTTGCGCGCTAGAATTAAACTATCGATAACTTCCGCATAATCATTTACCACGCCTAGGGTTTTATCGAATAATGCTAATTCATAATTTAAAAAACCAATATCAAAAGGTGCATTGTGAATAATTAATTCTGCATTGCGAATAAAAGCGAGTAATTCATGGGCGATTTCAGCAAAACGTGGTTTGTCTTTTAAAAAAGCGCGTGTGATGCCATGTACTTTTTGTGCGCCGTAATCAATATCACGATCAGGATTTAAATAATAATGAAATTGTTTTCCGGTTAAACGGCGATTCACCATTTCTAAAGCGCCAATTTCAATAATTCTGTGCCCTGCTTCTGGACTTAAGCCTGTGGTTTCTGTATCGAGAACGATTTGACGCATTATTCTTCCCTGATTTTTTGTTTATTCGAGTTCATCTATTGCTTGATTAGCCAATTCATCTGCCAATTCATTTTCCCTATGGCCGCTGTGGCCTTTTACCCAATGCCATTCTACCTGATGTTTTTCAATAGCGCTGGTCAATTCTTGCCATAAATCTGCATTTTTTACTGGTTTTCTATCTGAAGTCTTCCAGCCATTTTTACGCCAATTATGTATCCAGGTCATAATACCTTGCCGTACATATTGCGAATCTGTGGTAATGATCACATGACATGGCACTTTGAGGGCTTTTAAACCCTCTATAGCCGCGGTCAATTCCATTCTATTATTGGTTGTGAGTATCTGCGCCCCTTTTAGGGTCTTCTCAACGCCATTATAACGCAGGATAACGCCATAACCACCAGGGCCAGGATTACCTCTACAAGCCCCATCGGTAAATAATTCCACTTGTTTTAACAAAACGTAACCCCTTGATTTATTACAATATTTAAAAAAATTCCCTTTTTAGGGTTCTATTTTTGACCTAGAACTGGTACAATATGGTCTATGAACACAATAAATAAGTCTATCAAGTATTTATCTTTGTTATTCATTGTTGTAGGACTGGTGATTAGTTCTGGTGCGCTTCAGGTGCCTTTAATACCTGAAGGGACAGATAAACCACTCCCACATCAACAAGACAACAACCTATGGGACCGCCTGCGTGCTGATTTTAACTTAGATCATGCAACAGCGCAAAAACGGGTGCAAACACATCGCGCCTGGTTCCTCAATAATCCTGATTACATCGAAAAAGTACTCAGCCGCGCTGAACCTTACCTATATTATATAGCGGAAGAAATTAAAGCGCGTGACTTGCCTATGGAATTTATTTTAATTCCAGTAGTAGAAAGTATGTATAACCCAAATGCCCGCTCTAAAGCAGGTGCGCTAGGTTTATGGCAGTTAATGTCTGTTACGGCTAAACATTATAAAATTGTTCAAAACAGTATGTATGACGGTCGTCGTTCAATTCAAGAATCTACTAATGCGGCTTTAAATCACTTAGCGTATTTAGCAACTGTTTATAATAATGATTGGCATTTAGTATTAGCTGCGTATAACGTTGGACACGGTCGTATTAATCGTGAACTTGCGAAAAATAAAGCGGCAGGTCTGCCTACAGATTTCTGGTCATTAAAAAATCTACCTAAAGAAACTTTAGATTACGTGCCAAAAATTATGGCCCTTGCTGAAGTCGTTAAAAATTATAAACGTCATGATATCGACATTCCTAGTGTAGCGGATGAACCTCAGGTTGCAGTTGTAGATATTGATGTTGAAGATTATTTAGATTTAACTATCGCTGCTGATTTAGCTGATGTTGAACCTGAAACTTTGAAAGAAATGAATCCTGGTTTTAATCAAACCATTATTGCAAATAATACCGATTCATTGCTGATACCTTATGAAAAACTTGAGATTTTTGAAGCTGCGCTTGAAAATTATGAACCTACTAAAAAGGTTACTTATAATTATGTGGTGCAAGCAGGCGATACCTTGAATCAAATCAGTAAAACCCATAACACGTCTGTTGCTATGATTCAACAATATAATAATTTGTCTACAAACAATCTAAAAATTGGCCAGAAATTAAAGATCCCTACTGGCGCCTAAACTTTCAATATCTAAAACAGATGCTAACAAAGCCTTGGTATAATTATGCTGAGGTTTTGTAAATAATTCTTCAGCACTTGCATATTCAACAATTTTCCCTTCATACATC
>JBEKTV010000164.1:0-3658 GCA_049515675.1 Gammaproteobacteria bacterium
CATAGGGTATTAAAAAATCAAATTCTTGCGCATATTGCTGACCCCATTAGTGGCAAGAGCACAGAAGTATTATCCCCCAGCAAAGGCATTATCATAGGCCGCAACCATTTGCCGCTTGTTAACGAAGGCGATGCTTTATTCCAAATTGCTAAATTTGAGAAGAGTAAGAAAGTATTGGCTGAAGTGAAAGAATTTCATTCCGCGCATTTGGATGAGGATGATTCTTTGGTGGAAATATAAGGGGAAATATAAGACATCCATAAAATTTGGCTCTTAGTAAAAATAGATGACACCCACAAAAGACGAAATACAAGACATCCACAAAATTTCCCTGAAGTCCATATCACCGGTCCCTATACGAAAATATGGATGTCTTATATTGCTCCTCTTATTTAAAATGTGGGTGTCATATATTGCCCCTATCCAACCCTGCCGCCAGCAGGCAGTAGGATAAAATTATGCTTTTATAGAAGTTATGTGGTAAACTATGTTAGTTTTTGAAGTAACTCATTATTACCATAGGATGTACCCTTGAGCCGAGCTAAGATATTTTTTAAACGCCAGCACGATAAATTTTGTAAGTTATTGTATTCTGGTGATTTTTACAGTGATGTGGGTGTCAATTCTTTTGATTTAGAAGCAATAGAATTAGTCATTTCTGCATACGAGCGCGAGCTTCAAGCGCATTTGCCTGAATTAATCAATAAGTTTAATCACCTAAAAGACCTAGCCACTTCAGCGTGTACTCTTGATTGTGAAGCGCTTACCATGAAGGATGAAATGGACTTGGTATCTGATCAGCAGGCCTTCTCAAAAGCAACACAAATGATGGTGATGATGGCAAAACTCAACATGGCCTATGCTGATTTCAAAGAGAGTGTAAGGAAATATTATTTGGCAGCTCGGCATCCGACAATTTTCAAATGTTTAAAAATACTAAATTTAGAGTTAAATCCAATTGATCATGGCAACAAAGATTTGAATATGGTAAGTGCTGAGTTAAGAAATTACATGAGACTTCATGGTATATATTTTAGAGGCCAAGGCGGGAGTCCAGTACCAGCAGATTCCAATGAATCTGCTGGTACCACTGAGCTTGATTTGCCCAAGTCTCCACAAGCTAAATTAATTTTCAAATAATTACTGACAATCCACCGTTTGCGTACTTAAGCGCAACTCAGGTACTAAGTCTAATTTTGGCAGTTTGATCAAAGTAAATGGCTGTGAAATCACGCCTAAATTAACACAACCCGCACCAGGCTGCTTACGCGTTGCAAAAATATATAATTTGCCATCTACTTCTTGCAACTGGTCAATACCAATCAAATAACCGCTACTGGGTTGGTTGGCATCCACCACAGCAACAACCATCTCTTTATTAAAATCAATTGCAGGTTTTTCAGTAGGTGGTTGTAAATCTTTATTGTGCTGCGCCCAAAATTCATCAAAACTTTGCTGAGTATCGAGCTTATAAATACTGGTCATTTCAGATTGTATACCACTGTTAATCCCGGTTGTGATCACTACAAAATTAACATTTGCAGGTTCCTTAGTTTTAGAAGATGTGGGTTCTTCATTACAGCCGGTTAATAATGTTAAAGCTAAAGCACAGAACAAAATGAGATTGCGCATAATGAGATTCCTTTAAGTGATATAAAAAAGTAATAATCTTTATATACTATATATGAAGGGATAAATAAAGTCACAATCAGACAAAAAAATATAAGAAAAATATAAGACACCCACAAACACAAACATGGATGTCTTATATTTTTGTGGATGTCTTATATTTTTGCTAGACTAAGACTCAGTACAAAACGCCTAAGGAAAAACCATGCAATTCAAAAACGTAGCTTTATGGGTCACCAGTATTTTTCTATCGGTTTCACTAATGGCCGCTCCCCAGCAATTTTTTAATGCACCTAAAAAGCTATATACCGTTGCTATTACCCAGTTTGCTGATACTTCTACATTAAATGAGGCGCATGCGGGTATTATTGCAGGCTTAAAAGAACGTGGTTATTCTGAGGGTAAAAATTTAAGAATTATTTCTACTAATGCTAAAGGGGATTTTCAAGTCATCAAAACACTCGCCCAAGATATTGTGAAGAGTAAACCTGATTTAATCATGTCGATTTCAACACCAGCGACCCAAGCGGTCATAGCTGCCGACAGTAATGCAAAAATACCTGTGGTTTTTTCTACTGTGACAGATCCGGTGATGGCAAATATTGTACCTACTTTAACCCACTCAGGCGGATTTGTCACTGGCGTATATGATATTCCACCCATTCAACAACAAATTGCAATGATACGCGAAATGATGCCAAATCTTAAAAACTTAGGCGTTGTTTACAATCCCAATGAACCCAATTCGGTACGCGTTCTAGGAGCGCTCAAAAAAGAAGCTAAAAGTTTGAACATCATGACAGCAGAAGTAAAGTCTGTAAATGATATTTCCGCCGCAGTTAATTCATTAATGGGCAAAGTTGATGCGATATACACGACTTCAGATAGTACCGTAGAATCCGCAATTGAATCACTGTTAAAAATCACCATGGAAAATCGCATACCCGTTTTTTCTAGCGATCATGGTTCTGTGCGTTTCGGTGCATTAGCCTCAATTGCAGATAATCAATATGAGGTAGGTTATCTTGCTGGCAGAATGGCAGCAGCAGTATTAGGTGGTAAAGATCCAGGACAAATGGATGTGGTGAGGATTCCAAATTCGACTTTATTCATTAATACGGCAACCGCTCAGAAGCTCAATATTACCATTCCCAAAAGTTTAATGGATAAAGCCGCTACAATTGTTGAGTAAAAGTGTTTCTTAACTTTGCAATCTTCCACTCAAAAAACATCCAGCCCAATAATCCAGTTGCGGCTAAACCGCTAGCAAGTCCCCACCAAACACCTTTAACACCCCATTGCCAGTGTATGGCAAATAAATAAGCAAAAGGCGCGCCGATACACCAATAACCGATAATTGCAATCAGCATAGGCTTAAAGCCTTCTTCAAGGCCGCGTAAAATACCAAAGATAATACCTTGCAAACCATCAAACAATTGAAACACAGCGCCTATCATTAGTAAGCCTGCAGCAATCACAAATACGCTGGCCATTTCTTGTTGATTAAAATAAGTGAATAAATAAATAAGGGGTTCTGGCCATAAGATAAAGAAACTAGAAGTAATACTCATCCAAATGAATCCAAGACAAATACCCGCTCTACCTATGATGCGAATACGCGTAAATTGTGCTTGACCAAATGCTTGACTCACCATGACTGAAGTTGCATTAGCAATACCGATAATGACCATATAGGTTAAAATACATAAGTGAATAGCGATATGATGCGCTGCCAGTGGAATAGGACCAAATAATCCTGCCATAAACGTACCCAAAACAAAAAAACCGCTCTCGAAAGTAAATACCATCCCCATAGGTACGCCAAGTCGTAACATTTTTAAAATCAGTTTTGGATAAAAAAATTTAAAATCGCGTAACAAACCATAGACTTTAAGTTTTTCATTCTGCAAAACATTAATTGCCAAGGTGATAAACATCATGAAAAACACTAAACTACTGGCCATTGCAAGATTTATCACCCCTAAACTTGGGAATGCATAAATAAAAGCAAAGTTTAAAATAATATTCA
>JBEKTV010000165.1:0-4305 GCA_049515675.1 Gammaproteobacteria bacterium
TGCGCAGTCCCAACAGCCACTTTCTCGCCATGTAATGCATATTTAATTAATTGTGGGTTGGTTAAAGGTTTTTCTAAAAATGCATTGACGGCTACTAAGGCCGCAACACTAGAGGCTGCAGATCCACCCATGCCACAACCAAGCGCCAAACCTTTTTTAATATGAATAGAAAATCCTGTTTGAATCTTTAAATCTTGGCAGAAAAATTTCACCACCGCTGAAGCCGTGTTTTTATCAGGATCTAATGGCAGTTCATCTGCTGATTCAATTTTATCAATAATAATTTGATTATCGTCACGACGTGTGAGGGTGACAATATCACCTACGTTTTCAATCGCAAAGCCAAGCAAATCAAAACCCACCGCAACATTAGCACAGGTTGCGGGCGCAAAGGCGCTAATTGTAGTTGTATTTTTCAACATAATATTTACACTCATACTTTGTATAAAAGGAAGACGCAAAACTTTGGGCTCCCATCCAAACGGGGCCTGTCCTCGACTCCCTTTTTCGTGCTCGCAAGCTGCGCGCGAGAAAAGGGAGCACTTCGGCCACCCGATTGGAAATAGAACTGTTTTTGATTTGCGTATGATTGATCCAGATATTTTATATCTAATAAAAAACTCTAAATATCAGGATAAAGCATACGCAAAACACCCACTGAATTCATTCCAAGTGGGTGGCTGAAGGCATCCTTTTTCTCGCGCGCAGCTTGCGAGCACGAAAAAAGGATCCGAAGACAGGACCCGCTTGGACGGAAGACAGGACCCGCTTGGACGGGAATTATCCCTTTTGCGTATTGCCTTTTAGCAGCTGTGCTTATTCCTCATTCTCAAGCTATTAACGATACCAATCTCAACACATCCGCAAAAATACCCGCCGCTGTGACTTCAGCACCCGCACCTGGACCTTGAATAATCAAAGGCTGTTTATCATAACGTTTAGTTCTAAAACATAACATATTATCAGCACCAGATAAACGCGAAAATGGATGATCTAGCGGATATGATTTCATTGCCACTTTTACTGAGCCGTTGTTTTCAATAACGCCGACGTAAACCCATTTTTCATTTGCAGCTTTTGCTTTTGCGACACGCTCTTCTATTAAATGATCAAATTCTGGTAAGCGGGTCATAAATTCATCGACTGAACATTCGCGTAATGGTTCTGGAATTAAATTTTCAACGCTCACATCTGTAAGTGTTGTCGCAAATCCTAATTCTCGCGCTAATACTACCATTTTGCGCGCAACATCCATGCCGGATAAATCATCACGCGGATCAGGCTCTGTATATCCTAATTCTTTTGCTTGTTTTACTACGCTGGAGAATGCATTCCCAAGGGATAATTCATGAAAAATATAGCCCAGTGTGCCAGATACTGTGCCTTCAATACTGAATACTTCATCGCCAGTTTGAATCAAATCTTGCAAGGTTTTAATCACCGGTAAACCTGCGCAGACTGTGGTCTCATATAAAAAATGTCGACCTAGATTTTTACTGCAGGCTTTGAGTTCTTGATAATAATTAAAATCCCCTGAACCTGCGCGTTTATTCGGCGTAATAATATGCGCGCCTTTTTTCATCCAATCGATATAACGTGATGCAATTTGATCACTTGCGGTACAATCGATAATTACTGCATGCGGAATATCTTCGGCAATAATATAATCTGCAAATTTATCTAAATCTGTGGGTATCTCTTCACCATCAGATAAGCGCATTTTTTTTGAATTGGCAATGCCGCGCACATAAAGATTAATGCCGTCATTTTCCGCCAGGGTTTTACGGGTTTGTTCAATTTGTTTTAGCAGGCTACTGCCCACTAAACCGCTACCTATCACGCCAATAGAAATGGTTTTATTGGATAAATAAAATCCGCCATGAACTGCGCGCAGCGCGCGATTAATTTCTTGTGAAGACAGTACCAAAGAAATATTGCGCTCACTTGAGCCTTGAGCAATTGCGCGAATATTAACATGGGCATTGAATAAACTTTGGGTGAGCTTGGCAAGAATGCCGCGTGTGCCTATCATGCCTTCACCGACTACGGCTAATATACTGCAATGTTCATCGCACGTGATTCTTTCAATAATTTTTTCTTTAATTTCGAATTTCAATTGTTCATTTAATACATTAAGCGCAGCTTGTGCTTGCGCTTGTGGAATGGCAAAACAAATAGAATGCTCGCTGCTTGCTTGCGAGATCAAAATAACAGAAATATTTTTTGCTTGCAAAATACCAAATACTTTTGCCGCAAATCCTGACACACCAATCATCCCCGCGCCTTCAATATTAATTAAGGCGATATCTTCAATACTCGTTAGGCCCCGCACCGGTAATTGTGATGGTTTAATGTGTTGATGAATCATAGTGCCTTTGGCATTGGGATTAAAACTATTGCGAATTAAAATGGGGATGTTATTTTCAATTGCAGGTGCTATGGCTTTGGGATGTAATACGCCTGCGCCAAAATACGCAAGTTCTAAGGCTTCTTGATAAGATAATTCATCCAAAACAATAGCCGAAGGCACGCGCTTTGGATCAGCGCTATAAACACCATCTACATCCGTCCAAATAATTAATTCTTGTGCATGCGCTAATTTTGCAATGATCGCGGCAGAATAATCGCTACCATTACGACCTAAAATCGTGCGCTTACCTTCGGCATCGCACGCTGTAAAACCTGGAATCACCATAACAGCATCTGGATTTGCAGATAAATGCTGTTGTAATTGCGCCTCACTTTTTTGCCAATCAATCGCTAAAGTATCTTGATGGATGTAAGTATGGATGACATCTATCGCATCTATAAAAACTGCTTTTTTAGTTTGTGCTAAATAAGCGCTTAATATTTGTGCAGACCACAATTCGCCTGAGCTTAATACTAAATCACGAATTTGATCTGAATATGAAGCCACCACAGCCACTGTTGCTAAAATATTTTTAATATTATTTGTATCTGCAGTGATTAATTGCAAAAGACGGGTGTGTTCATCACCTGTTAACAAATCATCAATGGTATTTTTATGTGCTGTGAAAATATTTTCAATAATACTATTATAATCTTGCTTGTCTTTTGCAGCATCTAGAGCAAATTGTAAAGCATTAGTGGTTTTACCCATGGCGGAAACCACGACGATAGGATGATCACCCGTGATTAAAGATGTAATCGCGCGAAGACGCGAGGCATCTTTGACTGATGTGCCACCAAACTTATGAACTTGATATACTGAGTCTGTCATAATAACCTCTCAAAACAACAGAACCCAGTATATCTTGCTGCAAAAAATTCATCCATCACTAATTTGGGGTTATTTAAAACACACTTTTGAGATTCAAATAAGGTCCACTAAATGATATAGAGGCGGCATTGGTAGAAATCGATGGATTTTGAGCGCCGGCTTCGTCATAAAAATCCATTTGATACCCTAACTCTAAACCTAGAGTTGACTCTTCCTCATCTTCAAAAAAGTAGACATAATCAAGACCAAGATTAGCTCTTAAGTTAATCACTGAATGGTTATCTTTATCATATACTCTATTTTCTGGATGCACACCCGCATGAGCAACACTATTATATTTAAGCTCACCAATGTAATAGGCTAAGGAACCCCCACCAACTATCCCAAGACCTTCTAATGCTTCATCAAATCCATAACGTGAATCAAGACTAATACGTGGACCTAAGCCTTGAAATTTACTTTTGCTGTCTCCGACGAAATCATCACTCGTAGGCCCGTATGACTGAACATGATCTTTACGTTCTAAATCCACATAAGCCAAGCCACCTAAAAAACGCATTTGCATGAAATCACCCAAATTCACAAATTGACTGAGCATCAAATCAAATGAATTTAGTTCATAAGTGACTGTTACATCATCAGGAATTACAGTTTCATCACCAGGAGGATTTACATATAATGTTTCTGAGCTCTCATTATGAATACCACGATAAAATAAATCAATGCCATTGGCAGTTTCTTCAAAGATATATCCGATAGAAGCTTGCCAAGCAAAATCATAATCACCATTAAAATTTGCATTGGGAACAGGCGGTTCTTCTAAACCTGAATCTGGTTGCTGAGTAACATCGGATGATGCAACTGCATACCAAGCACCGATACTTGCACTCACACCACCTTCAAAAGAAGGTATAGTAACTGTTTCTTCAGCATAAACTAAAACCGGAACAGCTAGCACTAAAGAAGTTAAAAAACTGAAGTGAACCAATGTATTTTTCATTATTACTTTCCTTAGTTAAATTAAAACCCTATCTTGCCGTAATACGCACGAAAAATCCAGCACT
>JBEKTV010000166.1:0-3642 GCA_049515675.1 Gammaproteobacteria bacterium
TTAAGCGATTATTTACCCAATAATACCGCGTATGTCACCATTGGCAATATCCAGCTGGATTTAACCGAATTTTATCAGCAAGTCACAAAACGCTATGATCAATACGGTCATGATATTTCAAGACCACTGTTAAAGCCTGAACAATTATTTTTAAAACCAGAACAAGTATTTGAGCAATTAAAACCTTTTGAAAAATTACGTGCACCTCACGTTGAACATAAAACTCTACCTGATATTCGCATTAACACTAAATTAACCAATCCATTATTACCTTTGCAACAATACTTACAAGAAGTGCAAGATTATCGTATTGTATTTTGTGTTGAATCAGCAGGCAGAAGAGAAGCACTCATTGGTTTACTCGCGCCCCTTAAATTAGATTTAACAACTTATGCAGACTGGGATGAATTTATTAAGGCGCAAACACATATCGGCATTATGACCGCACCCCTTGCCAAAGGGATTGAATTAGTCGATAACAAAATTATTATCATCACTGAGACTGAAATTTTTGGTCAACCAATAGTTGCACAACGACAAAAAAAACGCACCCAAGACAGCGATACTGTAGTAAAAAGCTTGGCTGAATTATCTATTGGTTCTTTTGTTGTGCATATCGATCATGGTATTGGCAAATATTTAGGCCTACAAACCCTTAAGGTTGGTGATTACGATGCTGAATTTTTAACGCTGGAATATCAAGGCGGCGATAAACTCTACGTGCCGGTTTATTCTCTGCATTTAATCAGCAGATATGCAGGCAGTGATGAATCTGATACAGAGCTCAATAAACTTGGCACCCAAAATTGGCAGCGCGCCAAACAAAAAGCTGCAGAGAAAATTAAAGATGTTGCCGCAGAATTATTAGACATTTATGCCAAACGCGAAGCCCGTGAGCGCGAGCCTTATCCCGCACTTGATAATCAATATTTAGCTTTTGCCAGCAGTTTTTTATTTGAAGAAACACCCGATCAAACAGCCACCATTGAAGCCGTGATTAAAGACATGACCTCAAAAAGACCTATGGATAGACTGATTTGCGGCGATGTGGGTTTTGGGAAAACAGAAGTAGCCTTGCGCGCTGCATTTATTGCAGTGCATAGTGGCAGACAAGTAGCTGTGTTAGTACCCACTACTTTATTATCGCAGCAACATTTTGATACTTTTAGCGATCGCTTTGCGGATTGGCCTGTGCGTATTGCTTTATTATCACGTTTTCGTACCAAAGGTGAAAAGGAAAAAGATTTAGACGCGCTGGCTGAAGGCAAAGTCGATATCATTATCGGCACCCACGCGCTGTTAAGTACAAATGTTAAATTTAAAAATTTAGGTTTATTGATTTTAGATGAGGAACATCGCTTTGGCGTTAAGCAAAAAGATAAATTAAAAACTTTGCGTGCAGAAGTGGATATTTTAGCCTTAACCGCAACCCCTATTCCACGCACGCTGAATATGGCTATGCACAGTATTCGTGATTTATCAATTATTGCAACGCCGCCTAAAAAACGTTTGGCGATTAAAACTTTTGTGTCCCTGCAAAATGATGAAATCACGCGCGAGGCGATTTTGCGTGAAATTATGCGTGGCGGCCAAGTGTATTATTTGCATAATGATATTTCAACTATTACCAAAACTACTGAACGTTTACGTGAATTACTGCCAGAGGCTAATGTACAATTTGCGCATGGACAAATGCGGGAACGCAGCTTAGAAAAAATCATGGCGGATTTTTATCATCAACGTTTTAACGTATTGGTGTGTACGACTATTATTGAAACGGGTATCGATATTCCTACTGCAAATACCATTATTATCGAGCGCGCTGATAAATTAGGTCTTGCGCAATTACATCAATTACGCGGACGTGTGGGTAGATCGCACCATCAAGCGTATGCTTATTTATTCACCCCGGATAAAAAATTAATGACGGCGGATGCAGTTAAACGTTTAGATGCGATTTCTGCCGCTGAAGAATTAGGTATGGGCTTTACCCTTGCCACCCACGATTTGGAAATTCGCGGCGCCGGTGAATTTTTAGGTGAAGAGCAAAGCGGTCATATGCAAGCCATTGGCTTTTCATTGTATATGGAATTATTAGAGCGCGCAGTGACATCGCTTAAAAATGGCGAAACATTTGAAGATTTATTATTAACGCGTGATACGGTGACTGAAATTAATTTACAATTGCCAGCGCTGATTCCTGAGAGTTATATGCCAGATGTTCACGGACGTTTAGTATTTTATAAACGCATGAGTAATGCAGATAATGAAACCACATTAAAAGAATTGCAAGTAGAATTAATCGACAGATTTGGCTTATTGCCACAAGCGGTGAAAAATTTATTTGCGATTACATTGTTAAAATTACAAGCTTATCCTATGGGTATTAGTAAAATTGATTTGAATAAAAAAGGCGGTAAAGTCGAGTTTGCGAAAAAAGTGAATATTGATCCCGCGAAGATTATCAAACTCATTCAAAGCGAATCTTATATCTATAAACTCGAAGGCGCCGAGAAATTAAAAATTACCAAAGATTTACCAGAAGATCAAGATAGAATCGATTTTGTACAAGCGTTATTAAATAAATTACAATAAAATATACCGTGTCATATCATCAATCCCTGCATCATGAAACCCTTTTTTGCGCAGCATGCAACTATCACAACGTCCGCACGCTAAACCTTCATCTGTGGCCTGATAACACGATACGGTTAAGCTATAATCAACGCCCAATTTTAAACCTAGCTGTAAGGTTTGCGCTTTGGTTAAATATAATAATGGTGTTTCAATTGCAATGGGATGTCCTTCAACACCCTCTTTTGTGGCGAGTTTTGCCAATTGATTAAACGCTGCAAAATACTCTGGACGGCAATCCGGATAACCTGAATAATCCACACTACTTGCCCCAATAAAAATCGCATCTGCGTGTAAGGTTTCTGCAAAGCCTAATGCAATGCTTAAAAATATAGTATTACGCGCAGGCACATAAGTTGATGGGATTTGCGCGCTGATATTTTTATTTTCTGGAATCACTTGAGTTTTATCGGTTAACGCACTGCCGCCAAATTGATCAATCGCAATATTAAAAATGTTATGGCTCGCAACACCCATGATTTTTGCAATATTTTTAGCAGCATTGAGTTCTGCTATATGACGCTGACCATAATCAAAACTAATGGCATGACAAATATAACCTTGCGATTTTGCAAGAGCTAATGTAGTGGTTGAATCTAAACCACCTGATAATAATACCACTGCGATTTTAGTCATTAAATTAAGCCTCGTTCTGCTAATAAGCCGCGGGCTTTGGTGTAATGCTCGGCATCGGCAAGCGCTTGATAATAAAGCTTAGAATAATCTAAGTCACCACTGCGATTGACAACTGAATTATCTGCCAATAATTCTAAAACCGCCGCATCATTATTACATAACAACAACACATCACAGCCCGCATCAAGCGCAGCAGTTGCGCGCGCGGACATATTGCCTGTTGCTTCTGTTGCTTTCATTAATAAATCATCACTGAAAATTAATCCTTGATAACCAATTTGTTCACGCAATATTTGTTTTAACCAAAATGGTGAAAAACTCGCAATTTCTGGCGCAATGTTTTGATATAACACGTGGGCTGTCATTAGCCCC
>JBEKTV010000167.1:0-4263 GCA_049515675.1 Gammaproteobacteria bacterium
AACCCAACATATCCAAGACATTTTGATTACAGGTGATAGGAACAAGATTTTTATCAAATACATAAACGTTGCCTGGCATACATTTAATGGTATCTTCATAGTAATTAACAATTTGCGCGATCGCATCTTCTATTGACAGCTGTTCTTGATTATTAAGAATGTGTTGATATCTAGCAAATAAAACATTTTTTAGCTGTTTTATTTCATTTGCTTCCATTGGAGCATATCCCTTTACTTGAAGGTAGAGAATACATTTGAAGTACGTTTCTTATCGACCAGAGATAATGGTGGTGAATGTGAAGGAGTTGATAAGCCATCATCCGAACTCGAACTATTAAATGAAGCTGAAGAAGAAGAAGCAGAAGACGCAGTATCTGAATCCCTGCGACGTTGTTCAGACAGGACACTAGTGGTTCCAGCGGCGGATTTAGAGCTTATATATGAACCGATAAGCTCTCTCAATTTAACAGTTAGATTTTCTATTTCTTGCCGGAGTTCAACTAGCTTATTTTCAAGTTTTTCAGATTCAGTCGGACCATTTAGAGTTGGTACCTTTGCTAATTTAGCCGCGGTACGCATACCTTGCGTTGAAAGTTCACTTATTTTTTCTACACATTGAGGTAATGCCACTTCAGGTGCTGTACAATAAAAAGCTCGGCCATCAAACTATATCCGACTTGAATTTGTTTTTCGGTGGCTGGCAATATAGAACAAGTTTTAAAGTGATCCAGACCTTCTGATGCTTGTGCTATTACAATAGGGTTGGCATATTCAAATAAATCTTCAATATTTTTTATTTCTTTGCATTTCTCAAGATAATGGCGCCAGAGTTCTTTTTGTTGTGGATGATTATTTTGAGTGGTAAGCTTTTCAATGCATATTCTAACAAATGCTGCTTCTCTTATTTTTTCTTTCCATTTTTCTTCCCACTTTTCTTCCCATGATCTTTCAAGTTGCTCAGTCCATTTTAATTCCCAACTTTTTTCGCCTTCATTTTTCCATTGTCTTTCCCATTCTTTTTCTTGAGCTGCCCATTGCAATTCCCATTGTTTTTCAAGCTTAGCGCTCCAATCAGCTTCCCACGCATCACCATATGTGGCTTTCGCTTCTTTTCTAGCGGCTTTTTTTGATTTCTCTTTAGCTGTTTTTTTGGATTCTGCTGCTGCTTGTTCTTTTGCTTGTGCTTTTGCTTTTGGTCTTTCTTCTTCTTTTTCTTGGGGTTTTAATTCTAAACTTGATTGATAAAAAGCTTTAAGTTCATTGTTTTCGTTTATAACGTTTTCAATAAAATCATCGTGAAACCCGTCTTTTGTTACAGCTATTATCTCTAATAAAAAAGGAAAAGCATTATAAATGGCACTAATAAAGTCATCTGATGTTTCACTTTTCACGCTAAACATGTTACTAAAAGGAGATTCAACAATAACATTTGTTATACCATGGGCTGCAAAAATTGCTTTTATTTTGTCTGTATGCTCTTTTCTGCGAATATGGATATGTTCAAATAATGATCTAAGTGCATCAGGTGTTATTTGATTTTTTAAAAATAAACCAATGCCAAATAATACATAATCGAAATAAGGTAAGTGATAAATTAATTTTTTATCTTTTTTAGAGGGAGAGAGCTTATTAATAATGCCCGCAACCAACTCTAATTGAATAAATTGGAGCTGTTCATAAAGGCTAGTTGGTGTATTAACTATGAATTCTACTTTTTGTGTAGTATAAAGTTCAAGATCATGTTTAACCAATGGGAATCTATTACCTTTGTCATCTTCACCTTGCAGACTGGAGCCAAATAAACAACCTGCTGTTACGAAACTTTCAGCTTCCCTGTCATCTTTATATTGTAGAACCTCATCATCAGCCCAAACATACATAAACCCGCCAATATCGCCTTTTGTGGGACTATTAACATTGAAAGGGAAATAGAATTCGTCTCTACGTTTTTTATTATGAAAATAAGGTAACGATAAAGCCTGCTGTGTTGATGTGTTCATCAATTTTGCATAAAGGGCTAGAGATCTCATTTGTGATTTTATTAATGGCTCAGCCATGCCACGTTCCACAACTTCTTGTGCAGCTCTAGACCGGGCAGTAAGTGTTTGTACAAGTTTTTTAATCGTTTTGTCGCCGTGAGCTGGGTTTGCTTTATTACCCTCAAGTTTTTCGCGCTCAAGTTTTTCGCGCTCATGTCTAGCAATTTCTTCTATGCCTTCTTTAAGGCCCTGTATGCTCCTTTCAACTTCTTGCAATCGATCTGTAACTCGTTTTTGATTTATTTCATCTGTTTCACGATACTGGAACTTAAGCTCTCTTCTTGTATCACCACGACCTAATGGTAAAACATTATGTGTAACATCTTTATGGCCATAAGCTTTATTATCAAACACATGAAAACTAGGAAGACCATATGATAAATGCCCCACTTTAATTTCTTTAGTTTGGTCAGAGTATACCGGTACAAGAGAAACTTCTACATTTGGTATAGTGCTACTTTGTTCTGAAGCAGGGGAAGATGCCACATAAGAAACCGGTACAGTTGAATTAGTATCTTGCTGTTGAGAGGGAGAAGCTGCAACCTGAGAAACTGCTAAAGTTGAACTAGTATCAGTATCTTGCTGTTGAGAGAGGGGAGCTGCCGTGTGCAACAATACATTACCTAAGGGTTCAACAGAACCTTTTGGAGCAGAAGCATGTTTGTTTAGCATACGAGTACCTCTAGGTATTATTTTAGTTAAGGCAACCACCGTCCAAGATTACATACACAATAGTCATTATCTTACAGATTATTCTACTACTTTTGTATGACAAAAGCAAAAAAGTGTTCTAATCTAGTCAATATTTCACAACCACCCTGTTTAATCTTACCTTAATTGATAGGTTAGTTAAATCTATTCTATTCAGTTATTGGCACTTTTATATCACATCAGCACTTTATTTACAAACATTATGGAGGTATTGTATTAAAATTAGCTACTAAGTATTACCTGAGCACACCATAGTTATGAAGTCAACTTCATTGCAAATTACCTTCCCTGATATATGATATTAAAATGAACGATTCCCCAGAAGAAAAATCTTTGCATCAGTATACGACCAACCCTGATGACCCCAATGATCCTAAAGGGATACATGAGTACTACCAAAATATTATTCATGCCATGCCTAACAATGTTTATTGGTTTGATCAAAATTCTTTAAGCTTAGGCTGCAATGCTAATGTGCTAAAGATGCTCGGATTAAAGTCTTATGATGAATTTGTGGGTCTCACATATGAGAAGATTGGCGAGTTAGCGCACTGGAGCCCAAAAGAAACTGTATCTTTTAAAAATGATGATGAGGAAGTGCTCAAAACTGGTCAGCCAAAATTAAATGTTGAAGAGCCGCCAGTTTTAGATGAACATGGCAAAGCCACATATTTTTTATCCAGCCGAGTTCCATTGAAGGATAATCAAGGCAAAGTCATAGGAGTAGTTGGGATATCAGTCAATATCACCTCTGCAAAAGAAGCGGAGCAATTACGTACTCAAAATAAAGTTCTTGAGGAACAAGAAGAAACCACACGATTATTAGCCGCCAGTATCGCCCACGAATTACGCACACCTTTACGCGCAATTGAATCAGGCGCAGAAGGTATTGAAAAATTTCTACCCATACTGCTTGAAGCCTATAAAAAAGCCAAAGAATCAGGATTGGAAGTCCCCTTTATTGCGCCTGCACATTACAAATCATTAATAAAAATTACGCATAATACAAAAGTAGAAACGAGAGCCGCTTTTTCTGTAATCAACATGTTGCTTGTTAATGCCAATGCATCAAGTATAGATACCAGTAAATTTGCGACTTGCTCCATGCTACAATGCGTTGGGAAAGCACTGACGCGTTACCCTTTTCGTAGTGATGAAACTCATCTGATTAAATGGAAAAGAGGCGATTTTTCTTTTCATGGCGATGAAATGCTCATGATTCACATTATATTTAATTTACTTAAAAATGCATTGTATTATGTTAAAGCAGCAGGCAAAGGCGAGATTCAAATCTGGTGCGACCAAAATGAAAATTTTAATATATTACATTTTAAAGACACTGGCCAAGGTATAGACCCTGAAGTTTTAACACATATATTTGATCGCTTTTTTACCCGCACACGACATGGCACGGGCGTAGGTCTTGCGTTTTGTAAATTAGTCATGCAGGCTTTTGGCGGTGATATTACTTGTGACTCTGTCAAAGGAGAATATACAGATTTTATCCTGTCCT
>JBEKTV010000168.1:0-3618 GCA_049515675.1 Gammaproteobacteria bacterium
CACGCCATCCTGAAATAAAAGCTTTGCCACAAGGTGCGCGCATTGCAGTGCCTAATGATGCCAGTAACGAAGCCCGTGCACTACAAGTGTTGGCACAAGCAAGTTTAATTAAATTAAATGAAAAACCTGCTGGCAGTGATTTTAGCGAAGTTGATATTATCGATAATCCACTAGACATTCATATTATTCCAATTGATGCCGCGCAATTGCCGCGTATGTTGGGTGATGTAGATGCCGCTGTGATTAATACAAACTTTGCATTACCAGCAGGATTATTACCTACACGCGATGCGATTTTTGTGGAAGAAGTCAATCCGCAATATGCCAATATTATTGCCGTGAAAAAAGGCCATGAAAATGACCCGCGCGTAATTGAATTAGTCAAAGCCTATCAATCTGATGAAGTGGTGGCAGAAGCTGAGAAATTATTTGCAGGTCAAGCCATTCCAGCGTGGAAATATTTACAGCAGTAGAATGAATTGATTTTTATGGGATGTTCTGTAGGGCGCATTATATTGCGTCCCTACAGCGCATTAGGCAAGGATAAAGTTTATTAACACAATTGTTCAGCAATCCGACTAATCGCACGGCTTTGTAAGGTGTTGACATTTACACCGCTAGATTCCAATACATGACGTAAAACTACTTTTGCCATATATAAACGAATTTCACGAGGTAATCTTGCGCCACGACCGTTACGGTTTTCTTCCCATTCGCGAACGCGTGAGTGGGTGTGCGCAGAATCAAGATTTTTATTTAAATCGCGCAAGGCTTCCGCTAAGGTTTTGTGGTTAAATTCGAGTTCAACTTCTAGCCAGCTTTGTACCAGTGTTTTGGCTTTCATTTTCATTTTGCATACCTCTTTTTTATCTATAAGCACTTTTAGGTATGATCCCTCAAGGGTAGGCTGCATCCTGCAGTGGCTTAGTATATTACACAACTTAGTAGTTCTACTCATGCCGAAACGAGATCATACCGCAAATGTATTGAGAGGTCAAAACTTATTCAAAACGGGTTTATTTGCCTTTTTTTTGACAGCCAAAACCTTGACAACTTATTGATTTTTCAAGAATCTGTAAATGTTCCACACCAGCACTATGTTTCACGCCTTAATGTGAATAAGCTGTGGATAACATGAGTGAAAGCCGTGAATAATTGCTAAGCGACTGATTTTAATATTATTTTCTCTGCGCTCATTTTCGCACCAAAAAGAATAAGTTAAAATTTCTACTCAATTTATCCTCAATTTTTAAAACTATAGACAGAGTTATGCACAAGACTTAAATTTGACGCATGATACAGATTTTTGACTCTCAGTTTAAGGTATAATGTATTTATGTTAACCAAAAGCAATTATTTAGATCTCATCGGCATTCAAGAGTGGCAAGTGCGCACGCACAGCGCACCTGCGGTATTAATACCGCATCATATCAGCAAGAATGCACAATGGTTATTTATTCTAGAAAAACAAGAAGTTACACAGGATTCACCCTTATTACACGCTATTTTTGCCGCGATCAAACAAAGCATAAACACAGTGGCTATTGCCTACTACGATACCGTTTTGGCAGAAACAAAAGCACCGGATTTATCGCACATTTGTTATGTGGTATTGATGGGCGATGAAGCATTGGCAACTTTTCAAGCACAACGAAAAGAACTTCCACAAGATATAGCCGTTATCATCAGCGCAAATCTACACATACTTGACCAAGATATCACCGCAAAGCGAACATTATGGCAACAACTGAAACAAAATCAGACTTAAACATTCGTCCTATGCAAATGCAAGATGTTGAGGTGATTGCACAGATTGAAAATAGCGCTTATTTTGCCCCTTGGCCGCGCGCAGCATTTTCGGCAAGCATTGGTATTTATCCTGCCTTTGTATTGGAAAAAAACCAGGAAATTATTGGCTACGCGCTTTTTTCTGCAGTTAAAGATGAAGCCCATATTCTTAATTTAGTCATTAAACCTTCCCTTCAACATCACGGATATGGACGGCTTTTGCTACGTTTTATTCTGGAAGCGATGTTACAAAATCAGGTTAAAAGCATTAGCCTTGAAGTGGCCCGCAATAATGTTGCCGCGCTACATTTGTATCAATCTTTGGGTTTTTCACAGCAAGGGTTGCGCAAGGAATATTATCAAACGCCTAACGGTCGTGAAGATGCTTTGATTCTAGTCTATAAACCCAGCTATAATTAAATAGGGCTTACGCAAAACGCGCGGCTCAATCTATCAATCAATAAGGACAAAATTATGCAACATTATGTTAAATGGATATTTGCTGCTTTAGCAGGTTTATTTTTGGTCGCTTGTACTAATCCCAACTCGCCAGAAGGCGTGGCCAAAAAGTTTTGGGATGGGGTCATGACGCAAAACCATACGGTGGCTGCTGAATTTTCAAGTACAGAAACTAAAAAGAATATTGATTTTAGCCGTAATCAAATTAACTGGGGCGATATGCAGTTAAGCTTAGGTACTGCAGAAATCTCTGGCAATCAAGCGACGGTACATACTTTGTTGGTTAATAAAAAAACCACTGAAAAATATGCATTTAATACTTATTTAGTGCAAGAAAATGGTTTATGGCGTGTTGACTATGATAAAACCCGTAAAGCCAGTTTGACTAGCGAAATTTTCGCTGATTTGATTTTAAGCTTACAAAAATTCAATACAGCACTGAATACCAATTTTGATGACACTGTTGCAGGTTTTAGAGAAGCGGCGCCTGAAATCAAAAAGGAAATTGACCAGTTAACCACGACTTTAACCAATCATATGAATGTCGCTTCAAGCCAAGGTAATCCAGCTGTGCATGGTAAAATCCAGCAATTTAAAGATGAAATGATGAGTGTGTTTACGCATCATAGTCAAACTGATCAAACTGCTGCGCCTGCGATTCCTGTTGCACCGCAACAATAATTATTTGGGCATGTAAGGGCGAAAAATCTTTCGCCCTTCAAATATCACTTCAACAACAACGACGACAACAAGGTCGCAATCCCAAGAAAACTAGAAAATCCTGCCACATCGGTAATAGTAGTTAATATGACTGAAGAGGATTGTGCAGGATCTTGTTTACACGCACTTAATACCAGCGGTACCGCGGCACCTGCAATACTGGCAATAAACATTGATAAAATCATTGAAACCCCAATAATAAACGCAAGTCCACTGGAACCGCTCCAAATAAATACGCCTAAACTTGTAGTCAATGCCACCGCAAGACCATTAAATAAACCAATCCAACCTTCTTTAAATAAAATACTGAGCCATTGGTCAGTATGAATTTCTCTTAGTGCAAGACCACGAATAGTCACCGCTAAGGCTTGCGAACCTGTGTTCCCGGATTGACCCGCAACAATAGGTAATAAAACCGCAAGTACGGTAAACGTGGCGATAGTATCTTCAAATAATCCCACCACACTTGCTGCTAAAAATGCGGTTAATAAATTTATTTCTAACCAAGGCAGACGTTTTTTAATGGCAAACCATGGCGTTGATAAAGCGCGCTCATCTTTGCTTGCGCCGGTCATAGTGACAATATCTAAAGTTGCTTGCTCTTTACTTGCTTCAACCAGAATATCATGTGGAATAATACCCATGATGCGA
>JBEKTV010000169.1:0-4922 GCA_049515675.1 Gammaproteobacteria bacterium
TTATTTGCATTTTTCACACTATCCTGCACAAATTTATAGATCTGATTAAAATTTGGAATTGCTTCTTTTAATGGTACTGGTCCAATTTCACGTTCAAGCTGTTCAATTTTGGCATAGCCATTCCAATTAGATATAGTGATGGATAATATCGCATTAAAACCTTTACCTTTATTTTCTTTAATGCTGCGAACAAATGCTTGCAATAATGATTCATTTTCTTTAGGGTCGATATCAATCCCACCACGTCCAATTTGTGCTTTAACAATTTTTTTCCCACTACTGTAACTTCCTTCACCACCAAAACCATATCCTTTAAACAATGCAGAGATCGCTGCAGAAAAACTGCTACTATCATTTGATTGGACGACCTCCATATAACAATAGGCGCCCATGAGTACTGCCGATATATAATGATCTCCATGCGCTTCGACAAATTTTTCAGTTAAACAAAGATCACTCCCTGAGGTACTCAAAAGTTCTTTAGCAGATTCTGTTAACGTTTTTTTTGTTGGATTTCCTTCCTCATCACGCGTGGAAGTGATTAATTTCCAATCATATCTATGCACTTCAAAAATTCTAAGTCGAGTATTTTTTGCCTCATGTTGTGCTTCAGCCAGAGTTTGAAACCCGTATGGCAAATCTACTTTTAGAAAAATTTTACGTTTAAGATCTGTTTCGCTATTCGCGAGAAAAAATTCGGAGACTAGTCTTCCATCATTTTCATTTTCTCCAATACATTTTCCGACTGTTTGCACAGCATCAATAAAAGGCAATGGTCTAAATGAAATGACTGGGCCATCGTTGTCATAACTATTCATCTTACTTATATCAACGCCCCTATTTAATAGTTGAGTAGGAGTAGGAATATTGTTACCCATGATCATGACGAGATCATTTTCTATATTTAATTGGTGCTTTAAGATAAATGATTTAGTTAAAGGCATATGCTAACTCCATAATAAAAAAATAAATCCTATCTTATTGTACGAAAGAAAGAAAGCGTACAATTATTATTACCAGTGCATGTAGTCAATGAGAGGGGCGGTACCAAAGCTGGTCAAAAGGTATTAAATGTTTCCGTTATCTAACTATTAATGGTCTATTTTCCAAATTATATTCAATATCAGACACATTTTTATCCATCAACCCATTGCCAGTTTCTAACGTTACAAATATATATCATAAATAAAATTGTTTTGTGACCCAATCGTTTTTTCAACTTTCGCTTATTATTTTATAAATTTATTGCAAAATATTTTTTTGATGCGAATAACATTACATTTGATTCAATGGGAACGCTAGGTAAAACCCAATTTTTTATGTAACAGCCATTTGAAGTTTTAGTTAACAGAAATGCCGCAGATTAATGATAGCAAAAGCAATAAGATTCATTTCGAAATGGTTCACGCTCTTGCACTCAAATCTAATGAGCAGACGCTTAAATTTATCTTCCCAAGCAAATAATCGCTCAATTGTTCGTAATCTTTCTTTAAAAATATCAGCACTAAATAATCTTTAAAGTGATGATTCGTTTTTATTTCCAGCCGCTTGAACATAAGGTGCAATCACATTTACATTTCGATCAACAATAGCCACAATTTTTTCACCCTTGAAATGTTTATGCCCATTATATCCAATACCATCACCACCTTTTTTGGCAGGATTAGATGAGCCATCACCATGCAATACAGATACATCCAATATATTATTTGCATACATAATAACTTGATTTATAGAAGCTTTATTGGAAATCAATCTGTTTTGTAACTAGCAACGACTTGTACCTCTAGATTGTTGAGTAACTTATCTTTTACATTATAGAATCCTATTTTTCATTATTTGATAAGGAGATCACATGCCCAATAAAACATTAACAGAATTACTCAGAGAAAGTCCTACGCCCGAACAATTAACCGCTTTTTTTGAAGAATTATCAGAAACAGAAATTTTAATTTCCTTTTTTAATAACAAAGGCGGGGTAGGGAAAAGTTCTTCTTGCGCTGAGTTAGGCGTTATTTTGGCAAAAAATGGCTTTAAAGTATTGGTGGTAGATGCGGATGCGCAAGGCAGTGTCAGTAGCAGAATATTACATAGAGAATTTTTTAGAAAAGGCAAAGAAAAATATCCGCAGGAAGAAGATTTAGAAATTTTAGCTGATTTGGGTGAGGATTTTGTCAGAGAGCATCATGCTGAAAATGAACTAAATGATATTCATGCATTTCTTGCTTCTGTTAATAGACGGCCTGCAAACCCCCAAGAGTTAAATAACAGTGTGAATCGAGTCAAGCTTTATCAAGCACCAATAAATGCAATGCCTGCGAAAGGCGGGGAGCTTTGGGTAATGCTAGGCGCTTTAGAGTTAGGAGAATTGGATACTAATATTGCGACAAGTTTAGCTTTGCGGGGCTTGAGTAATGCAAATATCAGTATTCCGGGATCTTTTCCAATGGCGCTCAGATGTTTAGCGCGCGATCGTGGCTTTGATGTGGTTTTAATTGATTTAAATCCTGCGCCAACAGCGCTTAATCAATGTTTACTAATGGGCTCTTGTTATTATTCTGTCCCTTATGCGGCTGACTTTAGTTCTTTAAGAGCGGTTAAAAATATTACACGGATTATTCCAAGATGGAGTGAGGAGCTTGATGAAAAAAACTTACGCAAATCTGGTTTGACTAATTCAGATTTACATCCTGTTGGTTGTTTTCCGCCAGCGCCTACATTATTAAGTGCGATTTGCCATCGTGTTCCTGCAAAAATTCCTAATGCCTATCAAAGAGCGCGGGGTGCAATTGTACAAAAATTAGTTGAATTAGCTAATCTAGATGGTCAGTCGGTTTCATATGTGATCAGTGAAGGTTCTTCAACAGCAGTCGCAGCAGGGCTGGATGGAACGGCCTTATCAGATATTACTGTAGCTGCCGCAACACGGATCCACAATTCGAAAGAAGGTAATACTATTAAAGCGGTCAAGCATAAACAAACCGGGGATAAAATTGGCGCTGAATATTATTATGCTTTGAGCGGTATGATTCAAGCGATGCGTCCTCAGCATCAACAGCGGTTACATGCTGACGAATTTAAAAATAACTTAGAAAGAATAAATACAGTTCCGCAGTTTCCCGCATCACAAAATAAGAAAAAATCGAATGCGACAGTAAGAGTGCCGGGTGCTGACGTCCCATTGGCTTCGTCTGATAACAGAGTATGGTATCATCTTGTAAACATTCCAGGTGATGGTGATTGTGGATTGAATGCCGTCAATATTTCTCGCGAAAACTTTTGCGAAGGATTACGTAATGCATTTTTTACCAGAGAGGGTGTTTTAAGAAATGAAGCAAGGCAAAGAGCAAGAAGTATTCTCCAGGAAATGTATGAGATTTTTACAACGCCAGATGAATTTAACCGATTTCCAGAAAATATCCGGCAGCTTTGGATCCCAATTAATGCAAAATGGGAAGAAAGAAGGCAAGAGGTCGGTAGAGCGCGTGCCAAATGGCTTGAGCTTTTGCCTACTGCCGCGTTAAAAGAGAAAGCAAAGAACATTAAAAAAGAAGATGATTTTTACAAAGATCCAGAATTTGCAGCGGTTGCTACGTCAAAACCAGAAATTAGAGCATCTGCCCCAGTATTAAATGCATTTCTTGACTTTATTAGTCAGCCTGGGCGTTGGGTAGGTATACAAACTTTACTGTTATATGCCAGAACAGTTAAAACCTTTTCGCTGCATATCCACCGTATGGAAAATGATTTTGTGCTCCCGGCAGCTGACAAGGAAAAACACCTACAGTTATCGGGCAATGAGGTTATTCATATTGTGTATAACGGAAGCAACCATTTTGATAGACTTGTTGAATTACCTCAACAAGCCAATGATCCATCTCAGGCAAATGTTTTTAATAATCCAGGCAATCCTGCTGCTTCGCGCCGTAGAGCTGCTCCATCGACAAATGCAAATATAGTGGCAGAAACGCCGCAGAAGAGGCAAAAGAAAACAATATAGGCTGTCATATATTCTTGCCGTGCTCAACGTAGAGTGCGGCAAGAAAGGATTTCATTAATAATGCAACAACAAGGTTCCCAGCCAAGATCTTTACGCTAAACCTATCCAAAAAAGGATTTTAAAAATGAAAACAAGCTGTTATCACATGATAAATGGATTTTGGAAGGATACAACCCATAGATTTACTATTGGTTTTTATGCGGCATTCTGTAAGGTAAAGTCTATTTATTATATAGGGTCTTCTTGCATAACGGGCGTAATCCGTCGTTGAACAAATTTAAAAAGCAATGATGCGCTAAGTTTTTTCAAAGAAGGTTGCATCACTCATAGCATATTCTATAAATTTCTCTTCAAATGTAGTAATTGACCTACATATTATAATACTTAGAGGAAACTTTTATGCCATATCAATTACCACCATCCATCGTTACTATACTTGCTTCTCGTGAAATGCGTTTACATCATTATCTTTGGCACGAAATACGAGAAAATTGGAATTCATATACTGCAGAACAACAACAAGAAGTAAGACAATTAGGCTGGGAACCTCCACGACCAGCTAGAAAATCTAAATCAGATGGTTATGATTGGATTTTAGATAATAATGCAGGAGAAGATTTTTTCTTTATGCATAGAGAAATGATTGAACTTATCAACGCTGAATTAAAAAAACTAAGTCTACCGCTCATTTCAGGCTGGGAACAGCTCCCAGCTCCCAATGATTCAGAATATCCAGTGCCTGTATATGTACAAACTGGAGACACAGGCAGAGACGCTTATTTAGAACGAGTAAAAAAGGAATCCTTTTATAGTGAAACAATGAGACCGTTAGAAGAAAAATTTGCAAATGATGCAGAATTAAAAAAAATGCAGCTTGGGCAATTAGGTGCTGAAGTTGAATCAACACTTCATAACTATTCCC
>JBEKTV010000170.1:0-3609 GCA_049515675.1 Gammaproteobacteria bacterium
GAGTTCGCATTATACAATTGAAATTCAAGCGATTCCAGAATATTTCATATATAATTACTTCATACTAAGGATGTCACATGGCTCAAGCAAAACGGAAGACTGCAAACAAACCCCAATGGCAAATACACTATCGCTTACGCGAAGGTGCTGTTATTTTATTGACGGCAATTTCACTGTTTTTATTTTTATCGCTGTTTACTTATCATGGCGCCGATCCAGGTTGGTCTAAAACCGGGGCAGGGAACGAGATTGTCAATTTAGGCGGTTATACCGGCGCTTGGTTTGCCGATGTATTTTTTTATTTAATTGGTTATGTCGCGTATTTATTTCCTATCATGATTGGCGCTTGGGCTTATGCGGTTTTTAAGCAACGCCAAATGATAGAAGAACCCCGCGCACATTTATTATTATTTCGCGGCATTGGTTTTTTTGGCAGTTTATTAGCAGGCTGCGCGCTTGCGCATTTATATTTACCTACTTTCTCAGAAGCATTAGCGCATGGCTCAGGCGGTGCATTAGGCCAAATGATTGCAACGCAGTTAGTGCAAGCGTTTAACCCTAATGGCGCAACCTTATTTTTAGCGGCGGTATTTTTAGCCTGCGTGACTTTTGCGACAGGTTTATCTTGGTTAAGCTTAGCGGATACTTTAGGTCAACGTTTGTTGGAATATAGCAATCGCACTTATGATAAATTGAAAAAAATAACACAAAAATACTGGGCACGTTATGCAGATTATCGCGCTGATAAATGGGTACAAGAAACCGTAAAACCTAAAATTGTGGCAGAAAATCCAATTGAGCCGCGTTTTAATTTTACTAAAAAAGACACGCCTGTGCCTGCGCAAGTTGTGGTGATGCCTAAAGTACCTATGGTGATTTCACCGCCAGTGGTGGTGAAAGCATCTAAACGTCCGCAACAACAAATTCCATTATTTGATAGCGAAAATGCGCTGCCCTCAATTTCATTACTGGATGCGCCCGTAGATGAAAACTTTGAAGCCTACACGCCGCAAATGTTAGAAGTATTATCCAAACAAGTAGAAGAAACTTTGGCAGACTTTGGTGTGCTTGCAAGTGTAGTGGCTGTTCATCCTGGTCCTGTGATTACGCGTTTTGAATTAGAATTAGCACCGGGTATTAAAGCAAGTAAAATTACAGGCCTTGCGCGCGATATCGCGAGATCTTTATCTATGGTCAGCGTGCGCGTTGTTGAAATTATTCCTGGTAAATCGGTAGTTGGTTTAGAGTTACCGAATATTCATAGGCAAACAGTGGCATTAAGCGATGTTTTAAGTTCACAAGTTTATGAAAAATGTGAATCGCCTTTAAGTTTAGCTTTAGGTAAAGACATTGCCGGACATCCTGTTGTGGTTGATTTAGCTAAAATGCCACATTTATTAGTAGCAGGGACAACAGGTGCGGGTAAATCTGTAGGCTTAAATGCGATGTTGCTGAGTATGTTATTTAAAGCAGGACCTGATGAAGTCCGCTTTATTATGATCGATCCAAAAATGTTAGAGTTATCTGTTTATGATGGTATTCCACATTTATTAACACCGGTCGTAACCGATATGAAAGAAGCGGCCAATGCCTTGCGTTGGTGTGTTGCAGAAATGGAGCGGCGTTATCGTTTAATGGCGGCATTAGGCGTGCGTAATTTAACCGGTTACAATCGCAAAGTCATGGATGCGATAAAAAATAAAACGCCGATTTTAGATCCACTCTGGCCAGAGGAAAATGAACAAGAAGCGCCAGAATTAGGCCATTTACCGTATATTGTTGTGGTGGTCGATGAATTCGCCGATATGATTATGGTGGTCGGTAAAAAAGTAGAAGAATTAATTGCACGTATTGCGCAAAAAGCGCGTGCCGCAGGTATTCATTTAATTTTAGCCACACAAAGACCATCAGTTGATGTGATCACAGGTTTAATTAAAGCCAATGTGCCGGCAAGAATTGCTTTTCAGGTGGCTTCTCGCATTGATTCACGCACGATTTTAGATCAACAAGGTGCAGAACAATTATTAGGTCGCGGCGATATGTTGTATTTACCTGTAGGTGCAGGATTACCTGTGCGTGTGCATGGCGCATTTGTCAGCGATCAAGAAGTACACGCCGTTGCTAATGATTGGAAAAATCGCGGCACGCCAGAATATCAAGATGATATTTTATCAGGCAGTGTGTCTGAGCAAACCTTTAATACATTTTCTGCCGGGATTGAATTAGATGATGAAGATGATGGTAAAGATTCATTATACGATCAAGCCGTGCAAATTGTGATTGAAAGCAGAAAAGCATCGATTTCATCTATACAAAGACGTTTACGCATAGGTTACAATCGTGCAGCACGGTTAGTGGAACAAATGGAAGCAGATGGATTAGTATCTGCGGTGCAAGCAAATGGCAGTCGTGAAGTGTTAGCAAAACAAGGTTAAACAATATGAAAAAAGTTATTTTAGGATTTTTAACGTTACTCATCAGCAGTTACGTATTTGCAAATTCCGCGGTACAAGATTTAGATAAACAATTATCCAGCACTCAAAGTTTCGAAGCCAATTTTGTACAAACCACACAAAGCGCACAATTTGGCAATCAAATCACCCAAGGTGAAATGGCATTGCAACGTCCAGGAAAATTTCGCTGGCAAATTAATAAACCCGATCAACAATTGCTAGTGTCTGATGGTCAAAAATTATGGGTTTACGATAAAGATTTAGAGCAAGTGATTATTCAACCAGTGAATAAACGCTTAGATGAAACGCCGGCATTATTACTCGCAGGTAAAGTAGAGTCCATCGCACAATTTTTTAATGTCACTAAATTTGATGCCAATAAACCTGGCGATTGGTATGAATTAAAAGCTTTAGACAAAGAAGGGTTGGTAGATAAAGTGATTATGAATTTTGACCATGGCACGATACAAAGCATGCAAATATACGATAACCTAGGCCAGCGCACGAATATCACTTTTTCACAAATCAAAACTAATCCGAATTTTCCTGCTGGTTATTTCACCTTTAGCGCACCCAAAGGGGTGGAAATCATTAGTGAGTAGACTATAATTAAGTTATCCGACATATAATTATAACTAGGAGAATAACCCTATGAAAGTTAAGCAATTAATGAATAAAAGACCGGACTATATTTCACCAAATAGCACAGTGCAAAAGGCCGCTGAAGAAATGCTAAAACGTGATATAGGCTTTTTAGCCATTGGTGATGAGCAAGAAGACCGCTTATTAGGCGCGCTTACCGATAGAGATATCGCTGTTCGCTGCGTAGGAAAAAAACACGACCCCTCGCAAATCCTAGTCAAAAGCATTATGACTCCTAAGATTCTATTTTGTTATGAAAATGATGAAATTGAAACTGCAGCAGAAAGCATGGAACGTATGCAAGTGCATCGCTTAGCTGTGCTTAATGATAAAAAACGCTTAGTAGGCGTGTTGTCATTAGGTGACATCGCTGCAAAAACCCATAATCCGCATTTATGTGGACACATCTTAGAGAAGATTTGTGAGATTTCTAAAAAATAACTTGTCAGTAGAAAGATCTCCATCAGTCTAGATGGAGATCGAAGTGGGCTTTTCGCCAATCAAGACTGCTTGG
>JBEKTV010000171.1:0-3605 GCA_049515675.1 Gammaproteobacteria bacterium
TACAATGGGTTATCTCTAATCAGCTCAAAAACTCACCTATTTTTACATTATATTTCAATAACTTATGCAATTATTAACGCTTTTAAAAAATATCGCTATTAATTTTTTTATTCTTGTCATAAAATAAACAGCTGTGAATAACTCTGTGCATAGGAATGCATAAATAAATGGACTGTCAAGAAAAATATTTTTATTTATTTTTTCAAAGATAATTCAAACAACTTACCTACTGCAACATCAGGAATCTGAAAACATTTTCTGAAATGAAAAAATAAGCCACAGATTATCCACAAATTACCCAGAGACTCATCACCTTGTCAACGGGAGTGGAACACGCTATCTTGTGTGTAGTGATTAAAAAAAACCTATATATTGTGCTTTTCTTGATTTATGTTTAAAAATCAGCAAGGAGTAGTTATGAGCGACACGATGTCCGTAGTAAATGTATCCCCAGATACCGTACCAAATAAGTCCAGATTAAATCCTGCGTCTTCACAAATTCCTGTGACTGCAACCGAGCCTGGCAAATTACATGTGATTAGACGTAATGGCAAAATCACCCCATTTGATGCCAATAAAATTGCAATTGCCATCACCAAGGCATTTTTAGCCGTTGAGGGCGGCAATGCAGCGGCTTCTACCCGCGTGCATGAAACTGTCGAACGTTTAACCCAAACCATGCACAACACATTTAAACGTCGTCTTCCTGCCGGCGGCATGATTCATATTGAAGATATTCAAGACCAAGTAGAATTAACGCTAATGCGTGAAGGCCTACAAAAAGTGGCGCGTGAATATGTGTTATACCGCGAAGAACGTAAACGTTTACGTGACACCCAAGAACAACAGTTTGCCAATACCAGTGAACTGAAAGTCACTTTAGCCAATGGTAATCAAGTACCCTTATCCCATTTAGAATTAGATATCATCATTAAAGATGCCTGCAAAGATTTAGCTGAAGTGGAACCTGAACTCATTATCGCTGAAACCAAGCGCAATCTATTTGATGGCGTAAAAGTCGCTGATGTCCATAAAGCCGCCATTATGAGCGCACGTACTTTAATTGAAAAAGAACCCAATTATACCTTCGCCTGCGCACGTTTATTGTTAATTGATTTATACGAAGAAGCCTTAAACTTTTTAGGCGTAGATACAGCAGTGTCATTTGGCAATATGAAGCATATTTATGCCACTACGCTCAATGATTATATCAACCGTGGTGTTGCCCTAGAATTACTTGCGCCAGAATTAAAAACATTTGATTTATATCAATTGGCCCAAGCGATTAAACCTGAACGTGATTTTCAATTCACTTATTTAGGCTTACAAACCCTTTATGATCGTTATTTTATTCATCATCAAGACGTGCGTTTTGAAATGCCACAAACCTTTTTTATGCGTGTGGCTATGGGTCTTGCTGTTAATGAAAAAGATAAAAACCAACGTGCAATTGAATTTTATGAATTATTATCCAGCTTTGATTATATGAGCTCAACGCCAACATTATTTAATGCAGGCACCCTACGCCCACAATTATCCAGCTGTTATTTAACTACAGTGCCTGATGATTTATCCGGTATTTATAATGCGATTCGTGATAATGCCTTATTATCTAAATATGCTGGCGGTTTAGGCAATGACTGGACACCTGTACGTGCTATGCATGCACATATCAAAGGCACTAATGGTAAATCTCAAGGCGTGGTCCCTTTCTTAAAAGTAGCCAATGATACCGCCGTTGCTGTGAATCAAGGCGGCAAACGTAAAGGCGCTGTCTGTGCTTATCTTGAAACTTGGCATATGGACATAGAAGAATTTTTAGATTTACGTAAAAACACTGGTGATGAAAGACGTCGTACCCACGATATGAATACCGCCAATTGGATTCCTGATTTATTCATGAAACGTGTACTTGAAGATAAACCTTGGACGCTTTTTTCTCCTGACCAAGCGCCTGATCTCCATGATTTATACGGCAAGGCTTTTGAAGAACGTTATGCCTTTTATGAAGCGCAAGCACAAACTGGCAAAATATTCAGCAAACAAATCCCTGCCGTAAAACTCTGGCGCAAAATGTTAGGCATGTTGTTTGAAACCGGTCATCCTTGGATTACATTTAAAGATCCTTGTAATCTGCGCTCACCGCAACAACATGTTGGCGTAGTTCATAGCTCTAATTTATGTACT
The DNA here is from genome assembly GCA_049515675.1 of Gammaproteobacteria bacterium. Taxonomy (GTDB): domain Bacteria; phylum Pseudomonadota; class Gammaproteobacteria; order JABCZS01; family JABCZS01; genus JABCZS01. The sequence goes on from JBEKTV010000171.1 coordinate 2,188, forward strand.
GAAATTACCCTCAATACTTCAGAAGATGAAATTGCAGTATGTAATTTAGGTAGCGTGAATTTAGTACAGCATTTAACCCATGATGGCAAACTAGATCACGCGAAATTACAAAAAACCATACGCACCGCAATGCGTATGCTGGATAATGTAATCGACATTAACTTTTATTCAGTGCCACAAGCGCGTAAATCTAACTTACGTCATCGTCCAGTCGGTTTAGGCACTATGGGTTTCCAAGATGCGCTACATCAAATACGTATCGCCTACACTTCTGATGAAGCAGTACAATTTGCAGATCAAACTATGGAAGCGATTAGTTATTATGCGATCTCAGCTTCTGTAGATTTAGCTGCTGAGCGCGGCGCTTACGAAACATTTGAAGGTTCATTATGGAGTAAAGGTATTCTGCCCATTGATTCTATTCAAATCTTAAAAGAATCCAGAGGTGAATTTTTAGATCAAGATACCCGCTCAACCATGGACTGGAATACCTTGCGTCAACGGGTGAAAAAAATTGGTATGCGTAATTCTAATACCATGGCGATTGCACCGACGGCGACTATTTCTAATATTTGTGGTGTTGCACAATCTATTGAACCTACATTCCAAAATTTATTCGTTAAATCGAATTTATCCGGTGAATTTACGGTGATCAATCCTTATTTAGTGCGCGATTTAAAAGCCTGCAATTTATGGGATGATGTAATGGTCAATGATCTTAAATATTTCAACGGCAGTATTCAAAAAATTGACCGCATTCCTAATGAATTAAAACAATTGTATGCGACCGCTTTTGAAATCGATGCCACTTGGCTAATTAAAGCAGCTTCTCGCAGACAAAAATGGATAGACCAAGCGCAATCGCTTAATCTATACATGGGCCAACCTTCCGGTAAAAAAATGGATGAGCTTTATAAATTGGCATGGCGTTTAGGCTTAAAAACTACGTATTATTTACGCAGTTTAGGCGCAACCGATAGTGAAAAATCTACTGTTGCCCAAGGTGTGTTGAATGCAGTTCAAAGCACACAAACTGAACCTAAAGCATGCATAATTACTGATCCAGATTGTGAAGCATGTCAATAATATAAAATTAAAGGAATAATAAAATGTCTGAACAACTCTCTACTATAACCGCCGCCTCAACAAAAGCAGTTGTGGGTCTTGAAGCCCCACAAATGTTTGCAGCCCCGATACAAGTTGATGAAAAACGCATGATCAATTGTCGTGCTGATGTGAATCAATTAGAACCCATTAAATACGATTGGGCTTGGGGCAAATACAATGATGGCTGCGCCAATCACTGGATGCCACAAGAAATTAATATGGCGAGCGACGTTGTATTATGGAAAACACCGGGTGGTTTATCTGATGATGAACGCACAATTATTGAGCGTAATCTTGGCTTTTTCTCAACA
>JBEKTV010000172.1:0-3584 GCA_049515675.1 Gammaproteobacteria bacterium
TTGAGATTTAAAATATTTTCGGTCAAGCCTGAGTCACGTACAAATATAACTTGGATTGCTTTGATCTCAGAAATCGCAGCATCGTAGATTTTGGCACGTTCATTCAAATTTGAATCAGAAACTTTTTCGAGCTGTTCAATCATTCTAATGATCACACGTAATTTTTTATGCTGTTTGATAATATGTTTTGATAAAGAAGCATCATCTAGCATAGTGATATTTTTATTAAGAAAATATGTAAAAATGGACTGCAGTTCTTCAGATTTACTCTGCAAAGCATCAGGAGTAGATGCTTTTGCAAAGTTACGCTGAGTTCCTTTCCTGACCAGTAACGGCGCATTGTCTTTAGTTTTTTGCGTAGTCACTGCTACTAAAGAAGTGCTTTCTTTTAAATTGTGACTGCGAGCATAGGTAAGCATTTCTTTGGCGAGCGCAACACCTTCAATATCAGTTTTAAATACCTGCTCCAAATAATAATCAACAGCGTTATCGAACGCTAATTGACTCACTTTGAAATTATTTCTGAGGATAATCTTTAATTGATTTATAAATTGAGCAGGTTTATCAAATTTACTTGATTCAAAAGCGGTTTGCAATGCGAGACAAATTGTTTGATTAACGTTAGGTGCGATGTAGTGATTATTTGCTGCTGAATATATATTGGCAAGAAATGTACTTTGTGACAACTCTTCAGTGATCACTTTCTGAAATTTCTTAGCGTCAGCATGATTCAGGACGGTATAAAACTGCATAGTTGCTTTTTGTGAATTGCGTTGATCCGACATTCTTAGCGCCATCATGTATCCTGTTAAGAATACTCTAAATTGGTTTTCATCTAATTGACGATGAATGATATGATAGATATGGTAACAATCCTCATGCCATAAAAGTTCAGAATTATTTTTAATTGTATCTAAAATGGCTATAATAAAATCAGCAGGAACAGAAGAGGTGTTATTGCCGTGTCTAAAATGGGTTATAAAGTTTTTAACAAAACCTGATGATCCTTGCGCGCGTTTTAACCAGTCTAATTGTGACCCAGAATCATACTTCAGCATGTGTAATTTTTCATACATTTTAGCAGCATAATCAGCACCCACCTCGCCGGTATCGAAAAGATATACAGATAAATCATTAAAATGCTCAAGTTCCTCCGTGGCAAAATGAACGCCAAGAGGATTCATACGTACCTGTTTTAATTTCTTTAATAATTTATCATCATTCTTAAACACAAATTTTCTTGTAAAAAAATGCGTTACGTCTTGCCTAAGGTGATTTCTTTCAGCTTTTTTGCGATGAATATGATTAAGGCCATTTATTTTTTCAACATTGAATTGCACACGATTACTATTAGTAATAACCTTATCATCGCTTGTGGTTACTGTAATATGAGCGTGCATTAAGATTAAATTTCGCAGCGATTCAGATGCGTTATCTGTAAACTTAAAGAGACCAAAATTAATCATTATGATTTGTGGATTTTGCATAATAATATGTTTAGTGGCCTCAATATCCGTTTCAGTTAATGTGTTGTTAGTGTCATTATATAATCGACTCAGATCAAGCTCAGTAGTTAATACCACGGCGTGATTAAAATCTAAAATTTTCTTATTGAGTGAATTTGACAGTGATGATGGTGCAAGCTCAATCAATGTGTTGAGCCTATTTAAAACATCATGATTGTCTAATAAAGATTGTTTCTCAACTTGATTACCTACTAATGCTTTCAGGATTTGAAAATGAAATTGGTCGTTACTCATCCACTGGATACCAAGTTTAGTGCATATATCTCCCATTTTTTTATGTTCAGATATAATTGTTTCAAGCTGAGAAATGACTTGATTGCTATTTACATGTGATAATGAATAAAAAAAGACATTAATTTTAGCCATTAATAGCATATGTATTTTTTCATTTTGAATGGCTATGGCTCTTTCGAAAGATATCAGATGGTCACTGTATTTAAAGTCATTTCGTAGTGTATCAACGAACGATTTAATTTTGCTAACATAAGGCATGATTGTTTTATTATCGATACTAATGTTTTGCTCATAGTATTTATCAATTTCAGACTCAACTTGGCGATAAACATTTGTTAGCACATACCGTAGTGCATAATGTGCTTCATCGATATTAAATGTTCTGTTGGCCACCTTAAGCGGTTTGAAATTCTTTATGACATCTTGAGGTAGAATTTCGGAATAATATGCGATAAGCGAAGCTAATTCTCTAAGGTCTTTTATAAGATTTTTAATATTTAAATTTAGACCTGCGTTTTCTTCAGTATTTTCACTAAGTATCTTACTATAATCATCAAAACGTTGATTAAGTGTATCGATATGGTTGTTTAATAGGACGATTAAATTATTTTTTATTCCTTGAGAAATTTGCTGATAAACATTATATATTGACTTGAAAAGTGGTACATCATTATGCTCACCCTTCAATATTTTTGAGACGCTGTATTGATTGTTCTGATAAAAAATGAAGGTTTCAAGTGCCATTGTAGATTTATCAATAATGCTGTCAAAACTTGCGATCAGCATTCTTGGGACCGCTTGATCTAAATTATATAAATACAAACGAGCCAATTTTAATTTTTCACTAGGGCTGTGGGTGGATGAGAGTAATACTTTATTGTAGTCTTCAAATTTGTTTTGTAATTTCTTAAATAGTGCAGCAAATGATGCAGAAAGCAGGGTGCTGATATATTCATCGCTGGCGTTGGTGTATGCATTAATACCATGAATGAGTTTAGTTTCTGCTCGGCCTAATACAAAAGCCGCATTAGCATCTATATCAGTTCTAAGTGTTTTTGCTGCTTGATAAAATCTTTTAAGCGTTTCAAATTCTTGTGGTTCGATGTAGCCTCGATTAGCTAGTTTTTCTACTATCGCATAAGCTTCAAGCGCAAGTTTATTATTTTTATCGTCTTTATTATCAGCCCATTGATTCGCAAGCGCTTCAATCAGTTCTAATTCTGTCGTGCTTAATCTGTTAAAATTATCTGGAGATTCTGTTGAATAATCTAGATTTAGTTTAATAGCGCCACTTTTGGTTTTTCGCGCTATATTGTGCACGATCATGCCACTTGTCGCGGTTGCAATTTGATTACGTGCGTGGAAATATAAATTGTTGACTATAACGAATTCTTTGTCACGTTCAAGGCAGGGCTTTAGATAAAATTGTTTACAAAACTGTTGCGAGTTTACTTCAGTTTCTTCGATATACGCAACGATGTCATCTATTTTAATTGCTGATTGTAGGGAAAAATAGGTCTCAACATATTGATTTTGTATTTCAATCAGTTGCTGGATCAGTTTATCTCTTTCTTCTGCATTAATTTGTTGTTTATTCCAGGTAATTGCAATCTCTACTTCATCAAAGTTAATTCCACTTGCTTTGGCAGTCGGTGTATGTTTTTTCTTTTCAGTGAGTTCAACCTGAAATTCAGCTTGATAGGCAAGCGCAGCATGATTAAGTTTCACCAATTTAATAAATGTTTTTTTCTCGTTTTCTACTTGCTTAACCGTTTGATTTTCTGCCTTTGTTACATCAAAATATTGTGTAGCTTGTTCTGGTGC
>JBEKTV010000173.1:0-3550 GCA_049515675.1 Gammaproteobacteria bacterium
GGTAGCACTACGCGCAGGTGGTTTATATTTAGAAAATTATCGTCTATTAAATACTACGCTTTATGTCACACTTGAACCATGCGCCATGTGTTTAGGTGCGATTATTCACGCGCCGGTTTCTCGTTTAGTTTATGCTGCAAATGATCCTAAAACCGGCATGTTGGGCGGGGCTTTAAATTTGCTGGATATTTTACCGTGGAGTCATCCTTTAACGGTAGAAGGTGGTCTTTTTGCTGAACAAAGTGTTGCTTTATTACAAGACTTTTTTAAATCACGCAGATGAAATATTGTGGCGCAACATGTTGCGCCACAATGTATGTTACACCGTATACTAGTTTATGAAAAACTCCAGCCAAGATACACATTAACTTCACCAAAGGTATTCACACCAGAAAAACTATTATCGCTACCACCAAATAGATTAGTGGCTAAAAACCCCACTAATAAAAAGTTGTCTTCATCCATGCGATAACGACCATCGATACCTGCTGCAAATAAAACTTGGGTTTCATGATCAGGCGTTGCAGTGAAACCATCAAAATCTAAGTCATACCAATTGAAACTGACTACCGGTCCTAATTTTAAGGTGACAATATAATCATCTTGTTCAGCATAACGAGAAAAAGTAAATAACACCGGTAAATTTACAGAATCAAATTTTAATGTGCCGTTTTCAGAATAAGCGTTATTAGAGTTCCCATCACAGTTTGAATTATTTGCGCCATCACATACCATGACATTAAATTTACTTTGATTTGGAGATTCATAAAATAAACCGGTTTGAAAACCAGCACGCCAATAATCTAAGGCAGTAATTTGGTATTGACCATCGACAAAAAAGCCAACAGAGACCCCAGGGTCAGTCTGATTAACATTAGCGGTATTGTTATTGAAGATAGATTTACTATCGCTGGTAAAAGCAGAGCTAGAAATACCCGTTACATCGGAATAATTAATCCCAACAAAAGGACTAAAAAAATATTCGGCTTCAGAACGACCTGGTTTTTCTACAATTTCAACCAGCGTCACTTCTTCGTCATCTTCATGGTTATGGGCTTGTGCAGTATTGAATAAGGCGATTAAAGATAAGCTAAGGGCGCTAATGGATGTGTATTTTATAAGATTGAATTGCATGATATCCTCCTTGATAATTGTAAGCATCCATCATATTGTCTTAAGCACCCACAGTCAATACTTTTGAGACGCAAGGGCACCTATTCCCCAAGCCCACATTTTCAGTTATAATGCCCCTTCCTATAACCTTGTCACACCGAAATAAGTTGGGTGACCAAAACCAGAAGGGCAAATTATGCGACATTATGAAATCGTATTTCTCGTGCATCCTGACCAAAGCGAACAAGTTCCTGCAATGGTCGAGCGTTATCGCAACATGATTGAGGGCGCGCAAGGCAAAATCCATCGTTTTGAAGATTGGGGCCGCCGTCAACTCGCTTATCCTATCAATAAAGTTCACAAAGCACATTACGTGCTGATGAACATTGAATGCAATGAAGACACCTTAGCCGAACTTGAAAATGCATTTCGTTTTAACGATGCTGTCATTCGTAAATTAGTTCTACAACGCAAAGAAGCGATTGACACACCTTCTTCATTGTCTAAGAGCAAAGAAGAAGAAGCTAAACGTGAAGCCGCAAAAATGGCACCAGTGTTTGAAGATGATGAACTTATTGCAGAGTAATCGGCTGCAATTATCTGGGCAAATCAGCGGTAAAGTTGAAATCAGATTTAGCCCAAGTGGTATCGGACATGCAGAGTTTTTATTTGAACATCGGTCTATGCAATATGAAGGTCAATTACAACGACAAGCTTATTGCAAAATACGTACAGTAGTCGGCGGTGATGTGTTCACAGCACACAGCGAGCAATTACAAACTGATGCGCAATTCGTGTTAACCGGGTTTTTAAGTGTGCGCCAGCAGCGTAATGGCACACAAGAAATGGTTTTTTATGTACAACATTTGGAATTAAGTAAGGAGAATTGTAATGATAAAGAAGCGTCCTCAATCAGCACCTTGGCGTAAGAAATATTGTAAATTTACAGCCAACAATGCAAAAGATGTCGATTACAAAGACATTTACATGTTAAGAGCCTATATTACACCTAGTGGACAAATTGTCCCAAGCCGTATTACAGGTACCAGTGCGTTTTATCAAAGAAAATTATCACGGGCAGTTAAGCTTGCGCGTTTTCTGGCTTTATTACCTTATAGTGATTAACCCTTAACAAGGATTTTGTCATGAAATTGCAACGAATTGCTGAAAATTATTATCTAAGCTTGCCTATTGCAGTTGGACTTGCTTTGTTGCCGCTAGTGAATTGGATTGGTTTAGTGTGGGCAACATTTGCAACTTTAAGACAAAATACTTATCTTGGCATTCTTGCTGTTGGCTTAGTCGGTTTTGTGAATTTTTATTTGTTTAACAATATGGAATTCAGTGGCCTTGCCGGTGAATGGATAGGGTTGTTTGCTTTCATTGCGCCATTGTGGGCAATGGCTTATGGTTTGCGGGTATTGCGTTCGTTAAATTTGAGTTTGCAAATTGGATTTTTTATTTTAGCCATTTGCGCTTTAATTAATTATGGTATTTATGGCACCGTCACTTACGATGAACTTTATCAATATATTTTTCAGCGTGTATTTAATGGTGAAACGCCTACAACGGCGCTTGCCCAAACCATTCAGTCAGTTTATATAGAAGCCATGGTGACCACCACTATTTTAGCTTGGCCGATGATGTTATTTTTGTTGCAAGTGATGTTATTGTTTATTGCACGTTATTTTCAAAGTCGTTGGTATAATCCTGGTGGTTTTAAAGTCGAGTTTCAAGGATTACGTTTATCCCCTTACATGGCAGTTTTTTTAGTGTTGAGTTTTGTATGGGCAATGTTAGCGCCGCAAAATCAAGTATCCATACAAATTGCAGGCCTTGTAGCCATGTTATACAGCATTGCAGGCATTGCGTTTTTACATTGGTATATGAATGTAAAACAATTGGATACATGGTGGTTTGTTTTATTTTATGTTTTGTTATTCGTATTAAGTGCCTGGGCATTACCACTTTTAGCCCTAGTTGCTTTAGCCGATAGTCATTTAGATTTAAGAACACGCACAAAGAGGTAGAAAATGAAAATCATATTATTAGAGAAAATTAAAAAATTGGGTAATCTTGGCGACGCTGTACAAGTTAAATCCGGTTACGCACGGAATTTTTTAATTCCACAAAAGAAAGCGGTATTTGCAACAGCGGCAAACGTTGCTCGCTTTGAAGAAAAACGCGCTGATTTAGAAAAACATGCGGCAGAAGAATTAGCCCATGCACAAGCACGTGCTGCAAAGCTTAATGACTTGACTGTTGTGATTAAAACCAATGCCAGCGAAGAAGGTAAATTATTCGGATCATTAGGTGTGCGTGAATTAGCGCATGCGATTAGCGAAGCAGGCGTTGCTGTGGAAAATAAAGAAGTATTATTACCACAAGGTCCAATTCGCATGTTGGGTGAGCATAAAGTTGATTTACAATTACACAG
>JBEKTV010000174.1:0-4123 GCA_049515675.1 Gammaproteobacteria bacterium
ATCTTGCAAAACATTTTCCTGAAATGACTTCGGGGATCATTACCTTTGCTGCTATTCCTAAATTTATTAAAAACGACGACTGGCCTGTAGGCGTTAGTCACGGTGCATTTTCTACACTAAAGCAAACTTTTAGTCGCCAGCCCAAAATAGCCTTAAAGCGATTTATCATGCTGCAAAATCAGAATATGCATTTTACGAACAGCAAAAATATAACTAAACTGCTCGCCTATATTGAGACTGCACCGCTAGAAATTATATTACGTGACCTTGAGTTACTCGAACATACTGATTTACGATCTGTGGTGAGCGCCCTCACAATACCACAACTCAATATTTTAGCGGACAACGACCGTTTAGTGCCTAGCAGTATTGATGATGAATTAAAACGCTTGTCACCTCAATCACACAATGTAATAATCAAAAATGCAGGCCATGCGATGCTGATATCGCATACAGACGAATGTTTAACCATTATTGAGAATTTTATAAATGAATCCATTATTACTCAATAAAGACAAACAAAAAATTATGACTGGCTTTAACAAAGCCGCGCATACCTATGATGCGCATGCGATTTTGCAAAACGAAGTCAATCGCCGTCTTTTAGATAATTTAACCTTTATGAAAATAAAACCCCAAGTCATTTTAGACGTGGGCGCAAGCACAGGTTATGGCATGCGCATGTTGCAACAACAATATCGCGGCGCACAAATTATTGGCGTAGATTTGGCCATGCAAATGCTTAAAATTGCCGAGCAAAAAAAAGGTTGGTTTTCTAGACAGCATTTTATCTGCGCAGATGCGCAAGCCCTACCATTTAAAGATGCATCTGTCGATTTAATATTTTCTAATTTAACCCTACAGTGGTGCCCCGATTTATTAATGACGTTTTGTGAATTCTTTCGCGTGTTAAAACCAGGCGGTGCATTATTTTTCACTAGCCTTGGCCCTGATACCTTAAAGGAATTGCGCGCAAGTTTTCAGCAGGTAGATAATTATGCACATGTGAATACATTTAAAGACATGCATGATATTGGTGATTTATTAATACATGCCCGTTTTGTTGACCCTATTATTGACCGACAAGATTTAACTTTAACTTACCAAGACATTAAAGTGTTATTGAAAGATTTAAAATACACTGGCGCACATACCGTATTAGGCAAGCAACAGCCCACCTTAATGGGTAAGCAAAAATTACAAAAACTCATGCAAGCTTATGAAGAGTTTCGTAATCCGCAAGGCTTGTTACCTGCAACATATGAAGTGATTTATGGACATGCAATTAAACCTACATTTACGCCACTTAAAGCAAGAGCGCTGCGCGAGCCGATTTATATTCCGGTTGGAGCCATTACATGAAAACATTTTTTATCACTGGCACTGATACAGATGTAGGCAAAACATTTATTACCCGTTTATTATTAGCAAAAGTAAAACAAACTGGTCAAACCGCACTTGCCATTAAACCTATTTCTGCAGGTTCTGATGATGCGGTATTTTTACAAAAAGAAAGTAGTCTGCAATTAAAAGATGAAATCATTAATCCTATTTATTTACAACAACCATTAAGCCCGCATATTGCCGCAAAATTGGAACATAAACATTTGCAAGCAGAAGATATTTATCAAGCTTGTAAAAGCGCGCTGCAAAATCCAGTGGATTATTTATTTGTAGAGGGCGCAGGCGGCTGGTTAGTGCCCATTAATGACAAAGAAACCATGGCTGATTTAGCCGTTAAATTGCAAATGCCTGTGATTATTGTCGTGGCCATGCGCTTAGGTTGCTTAAATCATAGTTTATTAACTGTTGATAATATTTTATCCCGCCAATTAAATATTGCCGGTTTTATCGCTAATCAAACCCAAGCGACACCACAAACTGCGCTCAATGATAATATCGCCACTTTACAACAACGCATTCCTGCGCCCTTGCTAGGCGTTGTGCCTTATTCTATAAATAAAGAACCCGCTTCATTAATTGAACACATTACTTTACCTTAAGGTGACTCATGAAAATTTTTCTGATGATTTTTGCAGCTTTATTATTAACTGCTTGCCAAGCACAAACTGAACATCACAGCATTGAAGTGCCTATGTCGATTGTGAATGACCAAGGCGCGGGCGAGCAAGTCGGCACCATTACCATTTCAGAAACACCTTATGGTTTGTTATTTACACCTGATTTAAAAAATTTACCCGGTGGTTTACATGGTTTTCATATTCATGAACATGCAAATTGTGCTGCTATGGAAAAAGATCATGTCATGACTGCAGCGCTCGCAGCCGGCGGACATTTTGATCCACAAAAAACCGGCCAACATTTAGGTCCTTATGGCGCGGGCCATTTAGGCGATTTACCGGCTTTATATGTGGATAATCAAGGCATCGCGCAAACCCCAGTATTAGCACCACGGATTAAAACCTTAACAGAAATTAACCATACTGCGCTTATGATTCATGTCGGTGGCGATAATTATAGTGACCATCCCAATCCTTTAGGCGGCGGCGGTATGCGTATGGTTTGTGGCGTCATTAACGAATAAGTTATCTCTTAGTTTGCTATGGGGATTTTCCTACAAGCGGATAGAAAAAATCTGATCCTTGACCTGTTACCTAAAATTCATCTTTTCTTATCATTATTTATCAAAATTTTCAAACACTTAAATGACCTATTACCATTTCATAGGTGATTTTTAAGGGGCTTTTTTCTCTAAGGATTTTAATATAACCTTAAGCAATTGTTGGTCTAATCATCTTAGGGACGCTAAGAAATGGCTTACAAAGGAATAAAGAAAATGATATTACGCATACACACAATGAAGAACATGAAACAATTCACAAGCTTAAGTTTTACTGTAATAAAAAGCTTGGTCTTAGCCGCAGGCTTTTTATGGCTGATTGATTCTGTAACTGCGCCGATTGGCGGGATTGCTATTTTCAGCGCCATTTTTGCTATGGGTTTAGCCGGTTTTGGCGCTGCTGTTTTAGTATTTCACTTGCTCGCAAAAGTTTCGCGGTAAGCGATAAGGCGAGCAAGTAAATTTGGATCCAGCTGATTTGCAGCTTGCATATATTCGATTAGATTTTGTAAATTAATAATACTGATAACAGGTATTTGATATTGTTTGGCAATTTCTTGCACCGCCGATAATTCACTTACGCCTTTTTCCTGTCTATCTAAAGCAACCACAACACCTGCAACAACAGCGCCTGCTTGTTGTACTAAGGTAATGGCTTCTTTTACGGCTGTGCCCGCGGTCATTACATCATCAATAATTAAAACCCGGCCAGAGAGTTTTGCGCCCACAATCGTGCCACCTTCGCCGTGGTCTTTGGCTTCTTTGCGATTAAAACTAAAGGGAATATCTTTTTTTACAAGTTGCTGAAATGCAATTGCAGTACTACAGACCAAAGGAATACCTTTATACGCAGGACCGAATAATTGGTCAAATTCTAGATTGGCATTTTCAATGGCCTCTACATAAAACTCGCCTATACGCTGCAACAGCGCGCCGCTATTAAAAAATAAAGTTTTTGGTAAGCTTGCATTCAATTTTCCTTTAAACGTAATAACTATACTCTTTTTTAATAAAAAATGTAATAATCTACTCAAATTTAGGAGTATTTATGCGCGTTATTACCCTCAATATCAACGGCATACGCAGCGGTGCCAAAAAAGGTTTTTTTGATTGGTTCAAACAGCAAGATGCAGATGTGGTTTGCTTGCAAGAAACCAAAGCACAAATTACAGATTTAACCGACCCGATTTTTTTACCCCAAGGCTATCATGCATTTTTTTGTGATGCGCAGAAAAAAGGCTACAGCGGTGTTGCGATTTATTGCAAACAAAAACCAGAAAAAGTACATACCGAAATTGGCTTTGATATTATCGATAATGAAGGTCGTTACGTACAAGTGGATTTTGCTGATTTTAGCGTGACTTCTTTGTATTTACCTTCAGGCACTAGCGGAGAAGGGCGCCAAGAAATTAAATATCAAGTGCTGGATTTTTATTTACAGCAATTAAAAAATATTGTCTCTAGTAGCAAACAGCATATTATCTGCGGCGATATTAATATTGCACATAAAAATATTGATATTAAAAATTGGAAAGGCAATCA
>JBEKTV010000175.1:0-4827 GCA_049515675.1 Gammaproteobacteria bacterium
GTAATATTTGAGGAATTAGATGAGATTTGCGCACCTATGCCAGTCTCAAGATGGATGCTGGATTCATATTTTGTTTTTGCGCCCTGATTTAAAGAGTGAATATTCATAGTCATTATTATGTTAATTAATGTAAGTTGAGGTTATAAGGTGTATCGCTAATAAATGGTGAGTTTACAATAATATTATTAAGGTAACATTATTATCTTTTAGGGAGACTAAATTCTAATACGCCATAATACACATGACCTGCTTTTTTATTATGAATTAGTGTTACGGATTCTGGTAATAGCATGCCTGTAAGTGGTTGGTTGTGTTCAATATAAATTTTGGCATGGGGGGATAATAATTGTTGTGAGACTAATAAGTCCACACAGGGTTTTATTAAATTTTCTGCATAAGGCGGGTCTAAAAATACAATATCAAAAGATTTGGCCTCGGTTTTTTTGAGAAAGGTGAGGGCATCGGTTTTTGCAAATGCTGCATTTGTTATATTTAAAGTCTCGCTATTTTTTTTTAGATTGCGAATTATGTGGGTGTCTTTTTCTATAAACGTCACATGTTTTGCGCCTCTAGAGATGGCCTCAAATCCAAGGGCCCCACTGCCTGCGAATAAGTCTAAACACTGTGCACCGACAATATCTTCACGCAGCCAATTAAATAAAGTTTCGCGAATGCGGTTGGGTGTGGGGCGTACGATTTCATCAGGAACACTGATAAGTCGTGAGCGCAATGTGCCGCCAATAATTCTAATCTTGCTGTTCATCAACGCCGAGAGTTACCGTGACTAGATTTTTTGAGCCTACATATTCATTAAATACACGTTTAATATCATCAACAGTCACCGCGTTGATTTTGGCCAAGTAATCATCAAAATAATTAAGCGGTAATTTGTAAAATGCAATGGTACCTACATGTTGGGCGATGGCCGCATTGGAATTAAACGCCATTAAAAATCGTCCAGCAATATTTTGTTTGGCTTTTTTAAGTTCATTTTGTGTAGGACCTTTGTCCGTAAATTTTTGTAAATGCTCAAGCACTAGTGCCTTCGCAATATCACTAGAATCATTACGTGTTTGCAAGGAAATAATAAATGGCCCTTTTTGTTGTAAGGGTGTGACTTGACTGCGCACAGAGTAGGCTAAACCTTCTTGCATGCGCACAACTTCAAATAATTGTGAGGATAAACCGCCGCCGCCGAAAATTTCATTGCCAATATAAAATGCAAAGAAATCAGGATTATTTTTTTCAATAGTAGGTAAACCAATTAAAATATGATTTTGGGTAGAAGGAAAATCGATATGCTCAAATATCTCTGCCGCAGGTAATTTGACCTCTGGGATTTTTGGCGCAGGCTCGCCTTGTGTTAAAGCAAGGCTAAGATTCTCAGCGATTAATTCTGCTTGATCGCGTGTCACATCCCCTGTAATGATGAGAGATGCATTTTGCACATTATAAAACCGCTGATAAAAACGTTTAACATCATCTAAAGTAAATGCATTAATATATTGCGTCTGCCCTAATGCGGGCGAACCATAAGGATGCGCTGGATAAATAGCGCTATAAAAAGCTTCGTTTGCAAGTGCTTGTGGCGATTGATTTTGTGCTGCAATGGCAGTTAATAATTGTTGTTTTTCTAGAGAAAATGATTCGTCTTTAAAATCTGCAGCAGAAAAAATATGGGTAAATAAATCGACGGCTTCAGTACGCTCATTTTCAAATGCTAAAGTGCGTAGCGTCACTGAGGCGGCATCACGTGATACATGGGTATCAAAAATGGCGCCTAATGATTCAAATTTTTCTACGATCACATCAGTCGGCATGGCTTGTGTATCTTTACCAATCAATAGATTTGTCAGTTGTGCAATACCAGGTTTTCCACCATCATAAGCACTTCCCGCGGCGAAAATGAGCTGAATATCCACAATCGGTAAATTTTCAATGGGCAAAAAATAAGTATTTAAACCTTGTACAGTTTGCCAAGATTGAATGTTTAGCAAATGATTATCATGAGGTGCGCTTTGTTTAGGTTCTGATGTTGCTGCCACTTCCGGTTTTTTACTCAGGAAAAAATAATTGGCACACACGCCAATCGTAATGACGATAGCAAGCATCCACCAAATATTGGTATAAAAAGGTTTGCGACGACGTCTATTGCTGTGCAACATCGACTTCTCCTTGAATAGGTTGCGGCTGCAGAATCGTAACCGTCATATATTCTGGGTTTAAATATTTTTGTGCCACTTGTTGAATTTGTTCTGGGGTGATGACCAGTAGTTCTTGTAAAAATTCATTACCCATATCCCAAGGTAAACCTACACTTTCAAGACTACCGATTTCAGATGCTTGGGCATCAATGGAATCCAGTTTATAAATTTCATAAGCCATTAATTGTTTGCGCGCACGGTCAAGCTCTTGCTCTGAAACTAAAGTTTGTTTGAGGATAGCGATTTGTTCAAGTAAGGCCGCTTCAAGTTGATAAATGCCAATATCGGCAGCAGGCACAGCACTGATAGTAAATAAATTAGCATCACGGAAAAAAGGATCGTAATCAGTGCTGGCAACGCTCGCGATACGTTGATTGCGTATCAATTCCCTAGAAAAGCGCGCACTTTGGCCGCCATCTAAAATACTACTTAATACAGTTAATGCAGCAGGTTCCCAAAGTTCACTCGAACTATTTAAAACCGGCACGTGAAAACCCATAATAATATAAGGTAATGTGGCGGGTACTTTTACGGTAATGCGTTTTTGGCCTAATGGTTTAATTTCCGGTTGCGGTTTTAATGCGGGCAAAGTTTTTTCTTCAATATCACCAAAATATTTTTGTGCGAGTGCATACACTTCATCAGGATTGACATCACCAATGACTACTACAGTGGCATTGTTGGGTGCATACCAAGTGTCATACCAATTTTTTACATCGGCTAAAGTGGTGGCAGCAATATCTGCTTGCCAGCCTATAGGTAAAATACGATAAGGACTCGAGTCAAATGCCGTTGCTAAATAACGCTCGTACGCTAAAGAAATGGGTTGGTCATCCACGCGTAAACGGCGCTCTTCCAAAATGACTTGTTTTTCTTTTTCAAAAATAGTTTCATCATCAACAATTAAATGTTGCATGCGGTCCGCTTCT
The DNA here is from genome assembly GCA_049515675.1 of Gammaproteobacteria bacterium. Classification (GTDB taxonomy): domain Bacteria; phylum Pseudomonadota; class Gammaproteobacteria; order JABCZS01; family JABCZS01; genus JABCZS01. The sequence goes on from JBEKTV010000175.1 coordinate 3,134, forward strand.
AGCACAAATACGGCTTCTAAATATTTTGCCGGTAAAGTTTGCCAATAACCGGTATAGTCAAAATAAGCAAAAGCATTAAGCTGTCCGCCTAAGCTGTAAATTGTATCATTAAAAGTTTTGCCAGGATTATTCTTTGTGCCTTTAAACATCATATGTTCAAGAAAATGCGATAAACCCGTACGACCATTGGTTTCATAAGCAGATCCGACTTTATACCAGACTTGCATAGTGGCGATAGGCGCGCGATGATCTGGGCGGACTATGAGTGTTAAACCATTATCCAGTTGATATTTATGCGTGTTAATAGTGCTACCTTGCGCAAAACAAGGCAGAGCAATGAATGTCATCAGAAAAAAGGAAAGTATGCGTGTGAACATCTCGCAATATTAGCGATAAATTTTGAGCAAGCTTTTAACGATGAGCAGCGCGTTTTGCGTAAGTCCTATGGAGTATAAACATGTTGTCTAGTTTATTTACCAAGCTGAAGCAAGGGCTGACAAAAACGCGCCAGCAAATGACGCAAGCCATCGCCAATACTCTGCTCGGTGAAAAATTTACCGATGCGCAAATTCTTGAAGAAATTGAAACGCAATTATTGCTGGCCGATGTAGGTGTGAGCGCCACAGAGAAAATCATAGACCAACTTATTAAAGAACGTACCCAACATGATTTACGCGATGCGCCGCATTTGTTTCAGGTTTTAAATACGGCTTTACTTGATATACTTAAACCTTCTGAACAAGCGTTCAATATTTCTACACATCAGCCTTTTATCATTTTAATGGTGGGCATTAACGGTGCAGGAAAAACGACTACAATTGGTAAATTAGCTAAGCGCTTACAAGGCGAAGGCAAAAGTGTATTACTTGCTGCAGGCGATACATTTCGTGCCGCAGCTATTGAACAATTACAAGTCTGGGGTGAGCGAAATCATATTCCAGTGATTTCAGGAATGCCTGGCGGAGATAGCGCGGCGATTATTTTTGATGCACTTAATGCAGCGAAAGCGCGCAATATTGATGTAGTGATTGCAGATACGGCGGGACGTTTACATACCCAACAACATTTAATGGATGAACTTGCGAAAATAAAACGCGTTATTCGTAAATTTGATGCGAGTGCACCACATGAAGTGATGTTGGTATTAGATGCAGGCATAGGCCAAAATGCCTTGCAACAAGCCAAACAATTTCAGGCGGCTGTAGAAGTAAGTGGTATTACCGTGACTAAATTAGATGGCACGGCAAAGGGTGGAATTGTGTTTGCGATGGCAGAAGAATTACATTTACCTATCCGTTTTATTGGTGTGGGTGAAGCGATTGATGATTTACGGCCGTTTGTGGCAGAAGATTTTGTGCAAGCGTTGCTTACGGTTCCTCAAACATAAAGGTTAAATAATGATCAGTTGTCAACATGTGACTAAATCTTATCCAGGCGGTTATACCGCTTTAACCGATATTGATTTTGAATTAGCCCAAGGAAAAATGGCATTTTTAACCGGTCACAGCGGCGCGGGCAAAAGTAGTTTGTTGCGATTAATTGCTTTAATTGAACGACCAACGCGCGGCAAAATGTTTGTAAATGGTTTTGATTTAAGTAAAGTTTCCGGTCATCAATTGCCTTATTTTCGTCGCAGTGTCGGCGTGATATTTCAAGACCATAGGTTACTTATGGATAGAACCGTTTTTGATAAT
>JBEKTV010000176.1:0-3489 GCA_049515675.1 Gammaproteobacteria bacterium
ATTTCTTGTCACAATTTCAGCACAACTTTCTGATTTAATTGCACATGCACAATCAGCCGGTGTATTTATGCGTCAAGGTGGCAAGCAATCTGATAAACGTATTGTGGGTTTTCCTGGCGTATCCGGTGTTGCCATTGGCACGGCTGTTATCGCTTATCCATTAGCGGCGCTTGATGCTGTACCTGATAGAAAAATAAAAGACATAGACGCCGAGATTGAAATATTTAACAAAGCATTAGTGCGCACACGCGAAGAAATAAAAATGCTCAGCGAGCGCTTATCTCACCATTTACCCTTAGAAGAACAAGAATTATTCGACGCTTATTTACGCATTCTTGATAATGAAAGTTTAGGGATAGAAGTCATCGCTGTCATCAAAAAAGGTCAATGGGCACAAGGTGCGTTAAAACAAGTGATTGCACATCACAGCCGTTTGTATGAAGAAATGGATGATGCTTATTTACGTGAGCGTGGCGCAGATTTACGCGATATCGGCAGACGGGTGTTATCTTATTTACAAGCCGATGCCAGAGAAAAAATTATTTATCCAGAAAAAGCAGTGTTAATGGGCGATGAAATTACGCCAGCACGTTTAGCAGAAGCACCACGCGAAAAAATTGTTGCCATCGTGACGGCAAAAGGCTCGATAAATTCACATGTTGTGATTATTGCAAGAGCCATGGGCATTCCAACCATTATTGGTGCAGAAGGATTATTGTTAAGCGATCTTGAAGGTAAACAAGTCATTGTCGATGCTTATCACGGTGTTGTATATATTCAACCTTCCAAAACATTGATACAAGAATTCACCCGTCTGGAAGCAGAAGAAAAAGAACTCTCACGCAGCTTAGAAAAATTGCACGATGTGCCAGCGCAAACACCTGATGGATATCGCATAACTTTATTTGTGAATACTGGTTTAGTAGGTGATATTAAAGCATCACTCAGTGTAGGTGCTGAAGGCGTAGGTTTATATCGCACTGAAGTGCCATTTATGGTCCGCGATCGTTTTCCATCCGAAGAAGAACAACGCGTGATTTATCGTCAACTACTTGAAGCATTTACGCCAAGACCAGTGACCATGCGTACACTCGATATTGGGGGTGATAAAATATTGTCTTATTTCCCAATCGAAGAACCCAATCCATTTTTAGGCTGGCGTGGTATTCGTATTACCTTAGATCATCCAGAAATATTTTTAGTGCAAGCGCGCGCCATGATTCGTGCAAGCCTTGATTGTAATAATTTGCAGATTATGTTGCCTATGATCACAAGTTTGCATGAAGTGATAGATGCAAAAGCTTTAATTATGCGGGCATTTAATGAACTTCGCGAAGAAGGCCATGATGTAGTGATGCCAAAAATTGGCGCGATGATAGAAGTACCTTCTGCGGTTTATCAAGCAGAACTAATTGCTGAGCAAGTTGATTTCTTATCAGTAGGCAGTAATGATTTAATTCAATACATTTTAGCGGTTGATAGAAATAATTTTCGGGTTTCAAATTTATATGATGGATTACATCCTGCAATTATTCATGCGTTGTTACATGTTGTAAAAGCTGCGCATACCCAAGATAAAAAAGTAAGTTTATGCGGGGAAATGGCAGGCGATCCTACCTGTGCCATTTTATTACTCGCTATGGGTTTTGATTCACTCAGCATGAGTTCAGCAAGTCTACCGCGGGTAAAATGGGTGATACGTAATTTTAATTTAAGTCGCGCACAAGCATTATTACATGATGTTTTGCAAATGCATCATTCAAAAGCCATACGTACTTATCTTGAAAATGCTTTAGAAGAATCCGGCTTAGGCGGATTGGTGCGTGCGGGTAAATAAAGACAGTGCATTAGCTAAGTGTACATAATCGCAAACAGACAAATTTTCTGCACGTGATAAGGGCGAGATATTTAATTCTGCAAAAATTTCATCACTCACCAAATGTTTCAAACTATTGCGAATGGTTTTGCGTCTATGATTAAACGCTTCACGCACAATTTCGGCAAATAAATTTTTATCTACAGCCACAAATGGTTTTTGTTCATAAGGCACTAAACGTACAAGCTTTGAATATACTTTAGGTGCAGGATCAAATGCTTCTGGTGGAATTGTAAATAAGCCCTCAACCTCGCAATGATATTGCACCATCACGCTTAATCGACCATAAGTTTTACTGTTAGGCGCAGCTGCCATACGGTCCACCACTTCTTGCTGCAACATAAATATCATATCTTGGATAATATTGATTTGATCAAGCAAATGAAAAATAAGCGGTGTAGAAATATTGTAAGGAAGATTGCCAATCACCCGCAGCTTCTCATGCTTTTTAATTAATGTATGAAAATCGAAGTTTAAAACATCTGCTTGATGAATATTTAATTCACCCACAGCTTTACTTTTTTCTAGCAATATAGGAATAATATCGCGGTCTAATTCAATGGCATCTAAATGTTTTATTTTTTTAAGCAAGGGAATGGTGAGTGCGCCTAAACCTGGACCAATTTCAACACAATGATCATCGGGTCTTGGCGCAAAGCAGGCAATAATTTGTGAGATGATATAATCATCTTTTAAAAAATTTTGCCCAAAACGTTTACGTGCTTGCGGCATTATTTTACGCGCGCAGCATATTCGCCAGTTCGGGTATCTACTTTAATCACTTCACCTTGTTGCACAAATAAAGGTACGCGTACCACTGCGCCAGTTTCTAGGGTTGCGGGTTTGCCACCGCCGCCACTGGTGTCGCCTTTTAAGCCAGGATCTGTTTCAACAATTTTTAATTCCACAAATGCGGGAGGCTCTACTGATAACGGCACATCGTTATAAAGGACAACCATACAAATGGCTTCTTCTTTCAGCCATTTTGCAGCATCGCCGACCATGTCTTTATTCGCAACATATTGCTCATAAGATTCCAGCATCATGAAATGCCATTCATTACCATCGTTATATAAATATTGCATTTCACGCTCAACCACATCCGCGCCTTCAACACTTTCGCCAGATTTAAAAGTGCGCTCAAGTACACGACCGGTTTTAAGGTTACGGATTTTTACCCGGTTAAATGCTTGGCCTTTACCCGGTTTTACAAATTCATTTTCAATAATGCTGCAAGGGTCGCCATCTAGCATGATTTTTAGACCCGATTTAAACTGATTAGTTGAATAACTCGCCATAATGTTCTACCTTTTTGTCACAAATTTGTTAAAATGTTCCGCCTATGATACCCAAAATTGAAAAAAAATGTCAGCCTGCAGCTTGGCAAATTGCATTAAAAAATCTCATTCGTGACCCCAAAGTCTTACTGCAACGTTTGAATTTAGATGATACTTATTTAGTTCAGGCGCAAAAGGCCGGGCAACTGTTTCCATTGCGCGTGTCAGAGAGCTTTGTTGCGCGTATGCATAAAGCCAGCCCACAAGATCCTTTATTACGACAAGTATTGCCCTTAGAGGATGAATATCATGAGGCGCAAGGTTTTACTGATGATC
>JBEKTV010000177.1:0-3466 GCA_049515675.1 Gammaproteobacteria bacterium
AATTATTTCTTAAAGCTTAAGCTGCTGCATTTTTATCCCTGAAGCAGTACTGTCATGAGACATCATAGACAGAGTAGCCGTACTCGCTTCAGACCTACCGCAACACGTATTCAATAACTGCATGTAATACGAATTGACAATCATGCTATCCTGTCCCGCAAGTGCACTGGTAATCCTACCAGCCATGTTATCAATATTGGCACTACTTTTTTCAAGATCTAGAATATCCTTCTTAAGCGGCAATCCACCTAGAAATATAAACATTAACAAACGAATAAAACGAGACTCATCGATATCTTTATGTGACTTTAATACAGAAGAAAATACTAATGCAATTTTTTTCAATTCTTTTTCTTCTTTTGTTTCATAAAAAGGAATATAGCGAATAAAAAAGTTATAATCGCGTAGGTATTGGTCAATGACACCATTAACAGCTACACCCATATCCCCGACAACTTTTTCTGAATCCCGGTTAATCATTCTTTGATTAATCAAAGCTTTCGTTGCAAGTTTATCGATTAGAGCTGCAAATTTAGCACCATTATTAGTATCAAAACTTGGATAACCAAAGGATCCATGATTTCTTACAAAATTCGCAAATTTATTATTTCGATGTCGTAACCCATCAGCAAGCATTTTTGCAAACTGACGACCTGCTACAAAAACAATAATAGATTCTATTAAACGTGCAGGTGAAAACCAGCTTGAACCGGTTATTTTCACAGGTGCAGGTGCGATTGTATATTGCATAGAAACGGGAACAGCAGGCAGTGTATTATAGCCATCGCTAAAACTTACCATAAAACTAGGATCTTTTCCGCTGCCATCAGGAATAAAGTATAATACCGGATTGGTTACATTATTCGCATCTGCTTGCGTAAATGTTGTAATCGGATGACTAAAGTCTCCCTTTCTATAAATCGCACCATGAGAATCACTATTGTAGGTTAATAAAAATACTTGTTCACTAGCAGGACTGTTGCTATCAGTGACTTCAAAATTAGCGTTGGTAATTGGGACAGGTGTTCTATCACTAGGATTTTTTGCATTATATGTAATCTGGCGGATGATCAATTGAGGTGTGGGGAAGAAGTTAACATTCACTGGTATAGATGCTGATTTAGTTCCATTGTAAGATGAAGCACTGGCTGTAAATTGTGGACTATTATTGCCGCCTAATTGTTCAGCATAAACCATATTAATTTGATCCATGGTAAATATCGCAATGTTTTGTGTAATTGTGCCGTTGACATCAATATCTGCAGCACTTGGATTTGTATTCGTGATAAACATAAAAATTTGATTTTGCGGCACTAGATCTTGAGTGGTCACATCAATAATAAAATGTGATCTATTATTTTGACCAATATTTAAAGAAACACTATGTAGAAATGGAACGAAATTTTCCGTCACCACATTTACTGGCAAAGTTGTAATATAGGTTGGCAAGCCACTGTTATCACTTATTGTTATAGTGATACTGGTAGATTGTCTTTCATAAGCTTGTACTGTGCCTTGCATACCGCAAAGAAGATTATCCATATCTGTACGCGCCGTGGTGCCCGATGTAGTTAAGGTAAGTGTTCCTGTCGCTGCATCATAATTCACTGACGCACCTGCTGGCAATGTTGCAGTTGTTGATAAGATCATGATATTGGCTGGAACTGTAGCAGTAACTGTAATTTGTGTTTGTGGATAGGTAGTTTGCGCAACAGAACATCCAGTAATCGTTACCGTTTGATTGTTAGCTTTTTCATTTACGATAACACTTGAAGGTGTATTGATAAATGGACTTTCAGTAAATGTTTGGAACAGTGCATTACCATTGCCTTGATAACCTATAGTAGTACGATTGTTGCCTCTATCGACAATAGTCATACCAAATTGTGGATAGAGATTAGGATCGATAAAAGAAACACTATCTAGAGTATTTCCTGCATTCATATCCATCATGATTGCTCTTAAAACTCCAGTGATCCCACCTTGACGTGCTGATATAGCAAAGCGCACACCATTTTGCGGCCTTGTGATACCCGCATAATCACTATTGGTAAATGTTAATCCTAAATTTCCAGTGAGATTAACTGGAGCAGGTGTGAATTGAAATACAGGATAAATATTTAAATTTTGAATAAATAAATCATAACGCCCACCTGGATTCTGAGCACAGTAGAAAGATATTTTCGCGCTACCATCTGGAAAACAAAAAGCTTTAGGATCTAAGCAATCATAATGGGGTAATGTTGTGTTAGTCATTGTTTGTTCTGGTGCCGGGAAAAACCCAGTACCATTATATCCACGCATGACAATATCATTTACACCATTAAGCGTACGCTGCCAAAAATCAAAGCCACTGTTATCAGGATTGATACAACTGGTCACTCTGATATTATTTGCATTAATATTAGTGCTCACACGTACTTCTACTATATCAATAGGTGTAAATGGGTTTACATTGAAATTTCTTTTTACAATTTGAAAATGATTAATATTGCCATCATAGGCATTAGACTCATAAGTAATTCTTACGTAATCATCATTAGGACCAACAAGCCCGCCTACTCTTCTTTGATCGTAACTCTTGTAATAAGGTACACTCATTATGCTACTGCTAGGTTGCCCATTGTAGTATGTAACACAATAAGCTTGCGTAACTGTCGTAATGGTATCCCAACAGTACAAAGGACCTAGTGGCGTAGGAATGACGTAATTATTTTCAACGGAAAAAGTATTGGCATCAACTTGGGTAGGGTTATTTTCTGGGTTATCGTGAGTATCAAAGCTATTAACGATAACTCCAGAATAAGCTGTTCCTGTAGGTCCAACTGAAGTCGTTATTAATGTGCCATTATCATTAGCAAAATAAGGTGTTCCTGTAACGGTACCTAAGGATAACCAATTTTGCACAGTATTGTTACAGGAAGTTTGCAATCCGCGCTTCATCAGCTGTGATGCAGTTTTATCATTACGTTTCATTGAATATGAAACCGGCTGGGCAGCAGCCATAGGAGCATTTAATAAAAGTAAATAAACAGCGCCCATACCCATTAACATTAACCAAAAATGACTTGTAAACTGAGATTGAAGCTGTGCTTTGGATGAGGCTGAAGTATTATTTTTTGCTCTTGGCATTTTTATCTCCTCAATGTTAAAGGCATATTTTAAGAAAGTCTTATTAATATATGCAAGGAGATTTATTTTTTACGTAAGATATTACCCATTTTTTATGTAAGCAAAAATCTATTTTAATAAGATCCTGCTGGAGGTTTTTGTTTTATCAAGTTACATTTATAAATTTTTTCTTGATCTTTATTTTCTAAGTTATCACAATCAATTTGATCCTCTGGTGGATTTTCTAACAATTTACTTTGCGTAGAACCGTATAAGCCTTGTTGAGTATCTTTGACAATTTCATTTCTGATATCAATAGGAGTTGGATCTGCTGCTACAACTGGATTGCCAGTTA
>JBEKTV010000178.1:0-3456 GCA_049515675.1 Gammaproteobacteria bacterium
ATCGCTGATAATCAAAGTTTGTGCATCTAACTGCGCAAGCGTTTCATCCAGTAATTTTAATGATTCGCCTGATTGACCATCACGCACAATAATCGTTGTGCCAATTTTATTTAAATCGAATGCATGTAAAGGTTGGCCTAATTCAAACATCACATAATTGGCGATATCCACAATCAGTGAAATTCTACGCACACCTAATTGTTCTAAGCGCTCTTGAATAAATTGCGGTGTAGGAAGTGTATTGTCAACGTCAGTAATTATTCGGCCGGAATAAAACGGACAATCTTGCGATTCTAGTTTAATATTTTTTTTATCTTCAATACTTTGGGGCACCGAAATTTCTTTTTTAGCAAGCAAAGGTGTTTGCGTGAGCGCTGCTAATTCGCGCGCAATGCCAGAAATACTTAAGCAATCGCCGCGATTAGGCGTTAAATTAATATCGATTAAATGATCGCCATTGGATAAATCATGCAAATCATCTACTTCTAATCCTGATAATGTCAAAATATCTGCAATTTCTTTAATATTTTGCTTAGGATTAATCCACTCGCGCAACCATTTTTCTGTGACTTTCATTTGGCAGCCTTATGCAAACTGTTTTAAAAAACGTAAATCGTTTTCGAATAATAAGCGTAAATCTGGAATGCCGTAACGCAGCATCACTAAACGCTCAAGCCCCATGCCAAATGCAAAACCGGTGTAACGTTCGCTGTCGATATTACAGGATTGCAAAACATTGGGATGTACCATACCGCAGCCTAGAATTTCTAACCATTTATCGCCCCATGCCACATCGACTTCTGCGGAAGGTTCAGTAAATGGAAAATAAGAGGGGCGCATGCGAATGGTTAATTCTTTTTCAAAAAATTGTTCTAACACTGTGTGTAATAAACCTTTTAAATCGGCGAAACTGCTGTTTTCGCTGAGTAATAAACCTTCGATTTGATTAAACATAGGCGTATGAGTCATATCGCTATCGCGTCTGTAGACACGGCCTGGTGCAATTAAGCGAAATGGCGGTTTATGATTTTCCATATAATGGATTTGTACCGGAGAGGTATGACTGCGTAATAATCTGCCATCGGCAAAATAAAAAGTATCATGCATCGCGCGCGCAGGATGATGCTCTGGGGTGTTGAGCGCGGTGAAATTGTAATATTCGGTTTCAACTTCCGGGCCTTCAATGGTTTGAAAACCTAAGGATTTAAAAATTTCGATTAAACGTTGTAGTGAGCGTGTCAGTGGATGCAGACTGCCAATGGTAGAATCAATGCCAGGTAAAGTCACATCTATGGTTTCACGCGCAAGTTCTTGGTCAAGTTGTGCTTTGGCTAAAATTTCACGGCGTGTGTTAATGGCTTGTTCGATTTCATCTTTGGCGTTATTGATGATTTGTCCAACGCGGGGACGCTCGTCTGCTGATAATGAACCCAGATTTTTAAGCAGTGAAGTGATCTCGCCTTTTTTGCCTAAATATTGAACACGGAGTTCTTCGAGTGCGGGAAGATCTGTTGCATTTGCAATAGCTTGTTTGGCTTGTTTTATTATTTCAGTAACAGCGTCCATGATTTCCTGAGAATATTTGTTGCGCACTTTCAGCGCTTGAATTTTATTTATGCTATCACCCCGCACTTGTTGCGGGGTAACAGATCACGAACAATTAAAACTTACGCCAGCGCTGCTTTCGCTTGTTCTACAATTTTGCTAAAACTTGCGCTATCAAATACTGCGATATCAGCCAATACTTTACGATCTAATTGAATGCCGGCTTTGTTTAAACCATCAATCAAACGACTGTAAGAAAGACCAAATTCGCGCGCAGCGGCATTGATTCTTGCAATCCAAAGACGACGAAATTCTCTTCTGCGAACTCGACGATCACGATAAGCATATTGCTCTGCTTTAATCACCGCTTGTTTGGCAACACGATATACACGCGAGCGCGCACCGTAATAACCTTTTGCTTTCTTTAAAACTTTTTTATGACGTGCTCTTGCGGTCACGCCTCTTTTTACTCTAGCCATGAAACACCTCTATTCTAGCGTTAATAAACGACGGACCAATTTAGCATCACTTTCACATAATATGCCTGGACGGCGTAAATTACGTTTACGTGCTTTAGCTTTTTTAGTCAAAATATGATTGCGAAACGCGCAACGGTGCTTCACTTTCCCCGACTTGTTAACCCTAAAGCGCTTTTTGGCGCCTTTATTGGTTTTTATCTTAGGCATAACGACCCCTTTATTACTTATCCTGTTTTAGTTCTTTAAAAAATAAACAATGAGGTACAGGCTTACCCCATATTTATTTTGCCTTTTTGCTAGAGGCAATCATCATCCCCATTTGACGTCCTTCTAAACGCGGATGCTGTTCCACTACACCCAAGTCGGCAATGTCTTTTTCAATGCGCTTGAGTAATTCAAAGCCTAAGTCATTATGCATGACTTCACGGCCCCGAAATCTGATGGTGACTTTCACCTTATCGCCCTCTTCCAAGAAGCGCAGCAGACTACGAAGTTTAACTTGATAATCTGCTTCTTCAGTTGTAGGACGCATTTTAATTTCTTTAATTTGGATTTGTTTTTGCTTTTTCTTGGCAGCGTGTTGTTTTTTGCGCTGCTCAAACTGAAATTTACCGTAATCCATAATCCGACAGACTGGCGGCTTTTCATTCGGTGCAATTTCTACCAAATCCAATTCTGCTTCGCGCGCAAGACGCAATGCTTCTTCAATGGCTACTATACCCAGTTGCTGACCTTCATTATCAATCAGACGTACGTCCCGTACCCTGATTTTGTCATTTAGGCGAATATTCTTACTTATGGTCTGCCTCCAATTCACTAATTAAATGCCGAATAAATTCATCCATCGTCATGGCGCCTAAATCAGCACCATCACGTTTACGTACTGCAAGTGTTTGACTGTCTTGCTCTTTTTTGCCGAGCACTAACATATAAGGCACACGTTGCAGGGTATGCTCGCGAATTTTAAAGCCTATTTTCTCATTTCTCAAGTCGCTTGTCACCCTAAATCCTTGATCTGTTAATTCTTTTGTAATTTTTTGGGCATATTCTTCTTGTTCTTGGCTTATACTAAGTATGCTAACTTGCACTGGAGAGAGCCATAAGGGGAAAAATCCGGCATAATGTTCAATTAACACCCCAATAAAACGCTCAAGCGATCCGGTAATGGCGCGGTGTAACATCACCGGCACTTTTTTACTGCCATCTTCAGCAATATAAGTTGCGCCTAGTCTATCGGGCATAGAAAAATCAAGCTGCAAAGTACCACACTGCCAAACGCGATTTAAGCAATCTTGCAAATAAAAACTAATTTTGGGGCCATAAAATGCGCCGTCACCTGGCTCGATTTTCCAATCTAAGCCTGATTTTTCTACTACGGCTTGTAAGGCATTTTCAGCTTTATCCCATAATTCATCAGAACCTACCCGCTCGG